>DASPNK010000640.1:0-5255 GCA_035626575.1 Planctomycetota bacterium
CGACGCGTTCGAACGGCGTCGTCGGGAATCCGCGTTCGCGCCGGAACGACTTCTCCCTCAACCGGTGCTGCGTCACGTGGAGCACTTCGCCCCTCGGGCGCACCGGCGCGTAGCGCGAGGCCGCTTCGGCGGCCGCCGACGGGACGTTCTCGAATTCGAAGGTGACGACGGCGACGTCGCGCGCGAACGCGGCGACGGCGTCGAGGTCGTCGTACGGCGCGCGGATCTCCACGTCGGCGATCTGGCCCGCAGGCGTGTCGTCCTCCGGCGCGAAGACGTGCACCCGGTAGCCGAGGCGCCGCGCGGCGACGGCGAACATGCGGCCGAGCTGGCCGCCGCCCAGCACGCCGACCGCGGCGCCGGGCGCGATCGGTCGCGTCACGGAAGCGTCTCGCCGGCGACGCGGTCGCGCTCGGCGGCGCGCCACGCTTTGAGGGCGGCGGCGAGCTGCGGCCGGTCGGCCGCGAGCAGCGCGACGGCGAACAGCGCGGCGTTGACGGCCCCCGCCTTCCCGACGGCGAAGGTGGCGACCGGGACGCCGCCCGGCATCTGCACGATCGAAAGCAGCGAGTCCTGCCCCTTGAACACGGCGCTCTCAACCGGCACGCCGAGCACGGGCACCGTGGTGAAAGCGGCGGTCATGCCGGGGAGGTGGGCGGCGCCACCCGCGCCCGCGATGATTGCGCGGAGTCCGCGCCCTTCGGCGGCGAGGGCGTACTCGCGCATCAGCTCCGGCGTGCGGTGGGCCGAGACCACGCGGCATTCGCGGGGGACGTCGAAGCGCGCGAGCGTCGCGTCGGCGTGGCGCAGTGTCTCCCAATCGGACGTGCTGCCCATGATGACGCCGACGAGCGGCGGCGGCCCTGAGTTCATGGCGCGAGGCTAACACCGGCGCCGGCGCGCGGAGCGTCGGGACGCTGGGCCGACCGTCGTGCGGCGCCGATCGACGAAGCAGGGCCGTCCCTCCGCTCCGCTTCGGGCCGGGCCGCTGCGGTCCGGGCGTCGGCCGCAACGCGACGTCTCCCGCCGTACCGACGTCGGTCGGGCGCCGCGGGAGATCCGGCGCCGGCGCTTGGACCGCGGAGGCCCGGCGCGACGCGCAGCGCCGCACCGGCCCCGCATCGTCGAGCTGCCGCAGTCGTCGGCGCGGCGCCGATCGACGAAGCAGGGCCGTCCCTCCGCTCCGCTTCGGGTCGGGCCGCTGCGGTCCGGGCGTCGGCGGCAACGCGACGTCTCCCGCCGTGCCGACGTCGGTCGGGCGCCGCGGGAGATCCGGCGCCGGCGGCTGGACCGCGGGAGGCCCGGCGCGGCGCGCAGGGCCGCAGCGGCCCCGCATCGTCGAGCTGCCGCAGTCGTCGGCGCGGCGGCGACCGTCGTGCGGCGTCGTCCGTCGCGCGCCGCCGATCGACGAAGCAGGGCCGTCCCTTCGCTGCGCTTCGGGTCGGGCCGCTGCGGTCCAGGCGTCGGCGGCAACGCGACGTCTCCCGCCGTACCGACGTCGGTCGGGCGCCGCGGGAGATCCGGCGCCGGCGCCTGGACCTGTACGTTCTCGGCCGTCGTGGTCGTCGGCGCGGCGGCGTCCGTCGCACTCCGCCGCCCTACGAAGCAGGTCCATGCGTCGGGTGCGACATGACGTCTCCCCCCGCACCGGCCTCGCAGGGCGGAGGATCCGCGGTTCTCCGTCCCGCACGACGCGTCGGTCCGCGCGAAGGACGGCGCGCCGCGCCGTATCGTCGCCTTCGCCGCCGCGTCCCGGCGGCGCCCGCCTCATGCCCGCAACCCCGGCTCCGCCCGCTCCCCGCCGCGTCGGTCTCCTCCTCGCCGCATTCGCCGCGGCGACGTTCGGCGCCGTCCACTTCTTCCCGAGGGTCCCGCAGGACCCGGCGTACCACGACTACGCGGACGTCCGCAGCTGCTGCGGCGTGCCGAATACCGCCGACGTCGTCTCCAACGCGCCGTTCCTCGTCGTCGGCCTGCTCGGGCTCGCGGCCTGCCGGCGCGGAGGCCGGGCGCGTTTCGTCGACGACCGCGAGCGCGCGCCGTGGCGCACGTTCTTCGTCGGCGTCACGCTCACCGCGTTCGGTTCGACCTGGTACCACCTCGCGCCGACGAACGCGTCTCTGGCGTGGGACCGGCTGCCGATGACGGTCGCCTTCTGCGGGCTGGTCGCGGCGCTCCTCGCGGAGCGCTTCGGCCCGCGGGTCGGAACGCGCGCGCTCGCGCCGCTGCTTCTCTTCGGCGCGGCCTCCGTCGCCTGGTGGCGGTTCACCGAGAGCCGCGGCGAAGGCGACCTCCGCTGGTACGGGTTCGTGCAGTTCTTCCCGATCCTGTTCGCACCCGCGCTCTGGGCGTCGACGCGCCCGCGCTACGACCGGCTGAAGGACTTCGGCGTCGCCGCGCTCTGGTACGGCGCCGCGAAGGCGCTCGAGCTGGGCGACCGGGCCGTGTTCGAGGCGCTGGGAGGCGTCGTCAGCGGGCACACGCTGAAGCACCTGGCGGCCGCGCTCGCGTGCGCGGCGTTCGTCACGCACCTCGTGCGCCGGCGACCCGTCGCGGGCGGGTCGCCGGCCGAAACCGCCGTCAGAACGGTCGCGGCGACGTCGCCCAGGTGAGCCGCCAGCCGAGCGGGCTCGTCGGGTCGACGTAGAGCGTCTGCAACGTCAAGTCGGCCGCCGGCGCGGCGGGCGCGAGAAGCCCGGGCGCGACGAAGACGCCGCCCGGCGGGGTCGCGCCGGCCGGGCCCGCGCCGAAGACGACGCCCGCCGGAGGCCCGAAGAGGCCGACGCCGTCGACGAGGGGCGTCGTGACCGGGCCGCCCACGCCGAGCACGAGGCCGACGGCGGGCGTCGGGAAGCCGGTCGTGAACGGCGTCGCCGCGAGGTCGGCGAACACGGTGAACGGCATTCCCGGCGGAACGGCTTCGATCCGGAAGGCGAAAGTCTGGCCCGCGAGATCGCGCGTCGGCGGGTCGGTGATCTGCACGCCGAGGTTGGCGCCGCCGCCGACCGTCAGCGCGAGCGCGTTGCTGAGGGCGACGCCGCCGTTGCGGACGACCAGCGCCAGGCCGCCGTCGCGGCGCGCCTGCTCGAGCGTCGACGGCAGCTCGCACTGGATCTGGGTCGCGCCGAGGGACGTGGACGTCAGCAGGACGCCGTCGCCCCACACCTCGGCGCCGGGCAGCAGGCGCGCGCCGGTCAGCGTCAGCGAGAGCGGCGGCGCTCCGTAGGCCATCGGCGCGATGACGGCGGGGGAGACCGACGTCAGCGAAGGCGCGAGCACGCTCGCGACCGCCGGCGCGCTGGTTCCGCCGCCCGGCGCCGGGTTGTGCGCCGTCACCGACGCCGTTCCGGGCTGGGCGAGGAACGACGCGGGCACCGTCGCGTGTACGGAGAACGCCGACACCAGGGTCGTGGACAGCGGCGTGCCGTTCCATCGCAGCACGGTCGACGGATTGAAGTTGAACCCGCTCGCCGAAAGCGTCGTCGCGACGTCGCCGGCCGTCAGCTGGGACGGCGCGAGCCCGAGGACGACCGGCATGGGGTTGTTCACGGTCACGACGGCGGGCGCGGAGACGCCGCCGCCGGGCGCAGGGTTCGACACCGTCGCCGAAGCGATCCCTCCCGAGGCGAGCAGAGCGGCCGGAAGGACCGCCGTGAGCTGCGTCGGGCCGACGTACGTCGTGGCCAGCGGCGCGCCGTTCCATTGCGCGACGCTTCCGGGGACGAAGCCCGCGCCGTTCAACGTCAGCGATCCGTTGATGAGGCTGGTCGACATCGACGCCGGCGCGACCGACGTCAGGGTCGGCGCCGGATTGAGCACGTTGACGACCATCGGCGACGACGTGCCGCCGCCGGGCGGCGGCGTGAACACGACGACGTTCGCCGCGACGCCGGTCGCGAGCAGCGACGCGGGAACGACCGCGTTGAGTTGGCCCGGGCCCGCGTAAGTGGTGGCCAGCGCGGCGCCGTTCCAGAGGATCTGGCTCGACGGCACGTACTGCGATCCCGCCGCGGACAGGGTCTGCGTCGGGGCGCCGGCGGCGACCTGCCAGGGCGCGACGAACAGAAGCGTCGGCGCCGCCGGATGGACCGTGAAGGTCTGCGGCGCCGAACTCCACCCGTCGCCGACGTTGCGGGCGACGATCGACGCCGTCGTCGGCCCGGTCAGTTGCGTCGCGGGGATCGTCGCGGTCGCCTGCGTCGGGCCGACGTACGTCGTCGGCAGGTCGACGCCGTTCCAGCGCAGGACCACGTCGGTTTGAAAACCGGTCCCCGTCGCCGTGACGACGGTCGCCCCGGAAAGCGCGATCGCCGAGGACGGCGCGAGCGACGCGAGCGTCGGCGCGGGCGCGGTGACGGTGAAGGTCGCGCCGGCGGACGTGCCGCCGCCGGGAGCGCCGTTGACCACGGTGATCGTCGACGTCCCCTGCGAGTTGGTCATCGGCGCGGTGATCGTCGCCGTGAGCTGCGTCGCGGAGACGAACGTCGTCGCGAGGTTCTGGCTGTTGCGCTTGACCTGGCTCGTCGTCACGAATCCCGATCCGTTCACCGTGATCGTCGTCGGTCCTCCGTTCTGCGGCGCGGAGGCGGGCGTCAGCGAGGTGATCGCGGGCGCCGGGTTGTTCACGGTGAACGTCTGACCGAAGCTCGTGCCGCCGCCGGGGAACGGGTTGAAGATCGTGACCGTCGCCGCGCCCGCCGTCGCGAGCTGCGCGGCGCCGACCGTCGCCGTGAGCTGCGAAGCGCTCGTGAAACCGGTCGGCAGGTCGACGCCGTTCCAGCGGACCTTGCTGGCGGGATTGAAGCCGGTCCCCGTCGCGACCAGCGCGACGGACGCCGCGCCCGCGGTCCCGCTGTTCGGGGCGACGGAGGCCAGCGTGGGGAACGCGCTGTTCACCGAGAAGTTCAGCGCGGCCGACGTCCCGCCGCTCGCGCCCGGCGTGTGTACGGTCACCGCCTGCAGGCCGCCCGCCGCGACGTGGGCCGCGGTCACGGTCGCGGTCAGATGCGCCGCGCTCACGAACGTGGTCGAAAGGTCGGCGCCGTTCCAGCGGACGACGCTTCCGGCCTGGAACGCGCTGCCGTTGCAGGTCAGCGTGAAGCCCGCCGCACCCGCGGTGGTCGACGCCGGCGAGAGCGACGTCAGGACCGGCGGGCCGCCGAGGACGGTGAAAGCGGAGGCCGCCGACACGCCGCCGCCGGGCGACGGGTTGTAGACCGTCACCTGCTGCGCGCCCGGCGTCGCGAGGTAGCTCG
>DASPNK010000641.1:0-5022 GCA_035626575.1 Planctomycetota bacterium
CCGGCGCCGTAGCGGTGGTAGACGGTCCCGTCCGCGTTCATCAGCAGGACGGCGAACGTCAACGCCGTGTCGAACGCGAACACGTCGAGATCGACGCCCGCCATGTCGACGACGCGGACGCCGACGTACGGACGCAACGCCTCGGCGAGCGCTCCGGTCGGACGGGCCAACTGCCCGTCGAAGGCGCGACAGTCCGTTCAGGCTTCGCAGCGGAAGACCACGCACAACGGGCGGCCGTCGCGCGCGGCCTCGGCCCGCGCCTCCGGCAACGCGCGGCGCCAGCGGAACGCGGGCGCCGATTCCTGAGCGACGACGACGGATGCGAGAGCGACGACGGCGAGGAACGGGCGCATGCCGGGACTGTACGCGCCTCGGCGGCCTCCGTCGGCGCCGGGAACTTGACGCAGGGGCGCGGCGCGCCCATGGTGGCGGGCATGCCGCACGACGACGCTCCGCAGACGCCCGCTCCGACGCCGCTGTCGGAGGCGCTCGTCGACTACTTCCGGCCGATGCTCGAGGAGCGCGCGGGCCCCGACGCGCAACCGTCGCTGCGGCGTCTCCTCGTCACGCTCGCGGTCCGCGTGTGGAACGACGCCGTCCTCGCCGCGCGCGGGCTTTCCGGCGCGGCGCCGTCGCTCCAGGAGGACCTCGACAAGCTGAGCGACCGCACCGCCGAGGCGCTTCGCGCGGTCGCGCAGGACCTCGCCGACCGGAAGCGCCTCTACTTCGCCGACGACCTGCGACTCGTCGGCCGCTGGGAGCTCACCGCCGACAAAGGGCGCCTCGCCTTCCGCTGCGCGCCGCTGCTCCCGCCGCCGGCCGCGGACGCATCGCCGCGCGCTCCCGAAGCGGGCGCCGCCGACGCGACCTGACGTCGCGCGTCAATGCGCGGCCGCGCCTTTCGGCCGCGCGTGGCGGAGGAGCCACATCAGCACGGCGCCGATCACGGCGAACGAGATCATGCTCGGAGCCCAGGCGCCCCAGGTGAAGCGATCCACGAGCGCTCCGATGCCGACGCCGGTCGCCGCTCCGCCGACGTATTGCATCCCGTCGAAGATGCCCGCCGCCGTGCCGGCGGCGCGTTTGCCGCCGAAGTCCATCGACGCGGTCCCCGACAACATCGAGTGCACCACGCTGATGCCGAACGAGTTCACCACGAAGGCGGCGACGATCCACGACTCGTCGCGCACCTTCCAGACGACGAAGAGGCTCGCGATCGACAGCAGGTAGCCGACGAACGCCATCGGCGCGCGGCGCTGCTTGAACAGCCAGTCGGAAAGCGTCCCCGCCGACAGGGCGCCGAGGATCCCCGCGATCACGATCGCCGCGGCGCCCTTCTGGAAGACGGGCGACTGGAGCTGCATGCCCAGGCCGTCCTTCATGTATCGCGGGAACCACTGCTCGAAGCCGTGGCGCAGCACGCCGGTGCAGAACTCGGCGACCGCGATCGCCAGCGTGACGCGGTTGAGGAGGATCTTCCGCAGCAGGTAGCCGACGTTCACCGGCTCGCGGTCGCCGCTCGTCGCGTCCTGGACGTCGAGCGCCGCGTGCCCGGCGTGCTCCGGCGTGTCGCGCACGAATACGAACGCGAACACCCAGAAGACGGCGACGACCGCGGCGCCGACGTAGAAGAGCGACGTCCAGCCGTGGCGGTCGAGCAGGAGCGGCGCGATCGCGTAGATGCCCGCCCGTCCGAGCTGGATCATCGATCCGAACACGCCGGAGAAGACGCCGCGCTCGCGCACGTGGAACCAAGCGGCGTTGACCTTGATGAGCGACACCGCGCTGAACGACTGGAAGTAGCAGTTCAGCGACCACATCCCGGCGAACCAGCCGAGGAGCAACGCGGCGTCGGAGAACACCTCCCACGTCGACCCGAGCGCGAAGAGGACGTTGCAGACGGCCGCGCCCGCGGCGCCGAGGAGCATCGCGCGCCGGCCTCCGATGCGGTCGACGATCGGCCCGTTGAACATCGCGGACAGGCCGTAGACGAGGAGGCTGGACGTGATGATCGCCCCCACCTCCTTCGCCTTCCATCCGTAGGTTTCGGACAGGCTCGCGTTCGCGAACGACAGGTTGTACCGGGCCATGTACATGGCCGAGTACGTGAGTCCGAGCGAGAGCCAGTTGACCGTGCGGCGGTTGCGGAACGCCGGCGTATGCGTCGGGGCGCCGTTGCGGCTCATGTCGCGCTCGAAGGTCGGCGGAGGAAGGCGGACGCGTCGGGCAGCCGGTCCACCGGCGTCCAGAATCCCGACGCCTCGGCGGCGAGGAACGCAAGCGCCCAGGCCGGCGTGTAGGGCCGGCGGCGGAGCAGGAGCCGCACGCGGTCGAGGCCCGCCGCGCCGTCGCGACGCAACGCGAGCGGGGCGGCGAGGTCGAGGGAGAAGACGTCGCCCATCACCGCGTCCGGCGCCTTGTCGCGGAGGATCGCCTCATAACGGGGACGATCGACCGCCACTTCGTAGGCGCCGGCCGCCAGCGCGCGGAAGCCGCGCGGATCGTCGCCGAGCTCGAACTTCCGCGCGTCGCCGCGCACGCGAAGACGGCCGGCCCCGGCGCCGTGGGCGACCGCCGGCAGCCCCGCCGCGCGCAGCAGCGCGAGGATGCGCTCGGTCGAGGAGTTGGAGACCACCGTCACGTCGACGCCCGCGTCGAGCGTCGCCCGGAGGAACGGGGCGGCGTCGGGATCGAGCGGGCGCACCGCCCCCGACGCGGTCTCGGCCATCGCCTCCGCGTACGCCGCGGTCGCGACCCGTTTGAAGGCGCCGCCCGCGGCGGCGCGCAGGCGCCGCGGGCCCGCGACGTCGCGGTCGGCGTCGTCGTCCAGCCGCGCGGCGAGGCCGTGGACGCGGATGAAGAGGTCTTCGTCGAAAAACGCGGAGATGCGCTCCCCCGAACGCCAGCCGTGGGCGTGGGGCGCCTCGGCGCAGGCCCGCTCCGCCGCGCCGAGAATCTCCGCGACCTCGGCGGCGCCCCCCGGCGCGAGGAGCGCGAGACGGGCCTCGAAGGCGGCGCGATAACGACGCGCTTCGGGCGCGATGTCCGTCAGCACGCCGTCGAAGTCGGTGAGAAGCTTCATCGGCCGCGTCTCCGGACGACCCGCCCGCGCGGCGTCAGACCGCGGGCCGCACGGCGAGCCGCTCGCGCACCGTGCGCAGCGTTTCTTCCCGAGCCTCCCCTTCGAGCGGCAGGCGCGGGGCCCGGACGCGTTCCGTGCCGAGCCCCACCTCGGACTGCACGAGCTTGAGCCGCTGCACCGATTGCGGCTGCCCGTCGAGGCGGAGCAGCGGCAGGAGCCAGCGGCAAAGCTCGAGCGCGCGGGGCGCATCGCCGCGCCGCGCGAGATCGAAGAGCACCACGCATTCGCGCGGCAGGGCGTTGACGAGGCCCGACGACCAGCCCCGGGCGCCGAGCGCCGCCCCTTCGAGCACGAAATCGTCGGCGCCGACCACGCAGGCGAGGTGGTCGCCGCACAACATCCGCACCGCGGTGAGCCGCCGCGCGTCGCCGCCGGCGTCGCAGACCGCGCCGAGGTTGGCATGACGCGCGGCGAGCGTCGCGATCGCGTCGGGAGGCAGCTCGACCCCGTAAACGGCGGGATGCTGGTGCAGCATGCACGGCAACGGCGTGGCGGAGAGCACCGCGTCGAGATGCCCTTCGACCTCCTCCCACGGGCCGCGATGGAAGTACGGCGGCGTGACGAGCAGGCCGCGGCATCCGATCGACGCGGCGGCGCGCGCCAGCTCGACGGCGGCGCCGGTGGAGAGCGCCGACACGGCGGCGATCACCGGGACGCGGCGGCCGACGGACTCCACCAGGCGGCGGAGGATCATCACCTTCTCGTCGAAGCGCAGCGTCGCGCCTTCGCCGCGCAGGCCGACGCCGATGATGGCGCTCGAGCCGGCGTCGACCAGCGTCGCCGCATGGCAGCCGAGGAAGTCGAGATCCGCCTTGCCGTCGGCGGTGAACGGCGTGGTGATGCCGGGCATCACCCCCGACCACGAAAGATCCTTCATGGGACGACGGGCGCGCGGCGCCGGCGGGAGGCCGGGTCGACCGCGCGTGCAGAGTTAGCACGAAACGACCCGCGCGACGCGGGCCGTTCCCGCGCTACGGCGTCTTGACGGGGTCGGCGGGACGCGGCGGGAGCGCCGCCTTCCGGGTCTCCATCGCCTTCAGGATCTCGGCGACCGCCCGCTCGAGCTGCGGGTCGCGGCCGGCGAGGATCGACGCGGGATCGTTCTCCACCACGATGTCCGGATCGACGCCGTGGCCTTCCACCGCCCACCGCCCCTCGGAATCGGCATGGCCGAATTCGGGGACGTACACCTGCCCGCCGTCGAGCAGCGGCCCGCGGTCGGAGATGCCGACCACGCCGCCCCACGAACGCTTGCCGATGAGCGGCCCGAGCCCGGCCTTGCGGAACATCCATGGGAAGATGTCGCCGTCCGACGCCGAGTTTTCGTTCAGGAGGCACACCATCGGTCCGGTGAAGACGACTTCGGGGTAGGTGCCCGGGAATTCGTTGTTCCGGGCGTACTGCGTCGCCATCAGCGTGCGGCGCAGCCGCTCGATCACCATCTGCGAGATGTTGCCGCCGCCGTTGTTCCGGTCGTCGACGATGAGCGCCTCCTTGCGCACCTGGCCGTAGAACCACTTCACGAACTCGCGCATTCCGTCGTCGGCCATGTCGGGGATGTGGACGTAGCCGACGCGGCCGTCGGTGAGACGGTCGACGAGGGCGCGGTTCTTCGCCGTCCACCGGAGGTACAGCAGGTTCGTCTCCGACCGCAGCGGCTGGAACGCGACCTTCCGCGGCGCGCCTTCCGGCGCGTCGGAGAGCAGAAGCTCGACGACGCGGTCCGCCTTGTGCGCAAGGAGCCGATAGGGGTTGTCCGGCGCGCGCAGCGGCGCGCCGTCGATCGCGAGGACGTAATCGCCGACCCGCGCGTCGACGCCGACCTCGGTCAGCGGCGAGCGGTACGCCTCCTCCTCGTTGTGACCCTCGAAGATCTCGAC
>DASPNK010000642.1:0-2386 GCA_035626575.1 Planctomycetota bacterium
TCGACGTCGATCTGGAGCTGCACGTGCGCCGAGGCCAGGGTCGCTCCGGCGCCGAAGCGCGCCGTGCGCGTCACGGACATCTGGATCAGCTCCGCGCGCAGGCCGTCGGCGTAGACGACGGGACCCGGGCGGTCGCCGCGCCGGAGGAGGTACGCGCCGTCGCGCGCGTCCCGGTAGAAGGCGGCGCCGGCGGCGTCGCACAGTCGGTCGAGCGCCGCGAAGAAAGGAAGGTCGTCCGCCGAAAACGACGCCCTGAGCGCACCGTCCTGCGGCGTCGCGGGCCGCACCCGGACGCCGAACGCCGTCGCGAGGCGGGCGCATCCCTCGGAGAGCGTCCCGTCGGCGAGCTCCACCGAGGCGCGCCGCGCCGGGCGCGGACCGGCCGACCGCGCGCCGAGGAGGCCGAGCAACTCCTCGATGCGGAGGCGCGCCTCCAGCGACGCGGTCGTTTTGGCGTCGGTCAGCGCGTCGCGCGCGGACTCGCCGGCTTCGGCCAGCTCGCGCATGGCGCGCTCGCGGCGCTCGAAGACGTCCGAATCGAGGTCGGCGGCGAGCGAACGCCAGCGCGCGGGGGAAGATTCGGGGCGGGACTCCTGACCCGCCGCGGGCGACGCCCAGCAGGCGGCGGCGAGGGCGATGCGGAGGAGGCGCGGCGACGGCACGCGGCGAGCATAGGGCCGCCGCCGCGGGCCTTCAAACGCGACGGGCGCGGAGCGGCGCGGACGGGGGTTTCGTACACTCCCGCTCCGGAGGTCCGCGTGTCGGAAGGCGAGCCCGAAGCGTCGTTGCTGGTCGAGGAGGAAGGCGTGGTGCGGCGCGTCCGCGTGGCCTCGCTTCCCGCGACGTTCGGCCGCGGACCGGAGTGCGACGTGGTCCTCGGAGGCTCGGAAGTCTCGCGGGCGCACTTCCGCCTCGAGCGCACGCCGCTCGGCTGCGCCGTGGTCGACCTCGAATCGGCGAACGGCACGCTTCTCGACGGCGCCCGGGTCCGACGCGCGCTTCTCAAGCGCGGCGCCGAACTGCGCGCCGGGGCGACGCGGCTGGTTTATCTCGGCGGCGCCTCCGAGCCCGCGCCGCTTCCGGTCGCCGAACCGTCGCCGCGTACGGTTCCCGCGGCCGCGCCCGCCGTCGGCTCGCCGCCGCCCCCGCCGCGCGACCCGGAGGAGGGGCCGGCCGAGCCCGCGCCTCCGCCTCCTCCTCCGATGTCGGCGAAGTCGAAGGCCGTCGCCAACGTCGTCACGCTGATCCTCATCGCCGGCCTCAACGGCGCGCTCTTCCTGACCTGGGATCGCATCTTCCAGCCGAAGGCGCCGCCCGCCGCGCCGGAGGCGCCGCCGCAACCGCGTCCGGTCGACGAGCCGCCGGTCGACCTCGCCGCCGAACGCGAGCGTCGCGCGCGGTCCGCGTGGTTCGACGCCGCGTCGGTCGCGAAGAAACACGTCGCCGCGGAGCGGTACGGCGAGGCCTTGGACGCGATGCGGGGTTTCCTTGCGGAGCACGGCGACTCGAAGTCCGCCGGCCAGGCGCTCGAGCGCATCGACGAGATCGCGCGGGAGCGCAACGGCAAGGTGGAGAACTGCCTCGCCCACGCCGAGCGGATGGTCGAACTCAAGGACCCGGCGGCCGCCGCGAAGAGCGTCGAGCTGGCCCGCCGCCTCGCCGCCGGCGACGAGTCCGAGCGCCTGCGCGCCGTGGCGGCGAAGGTCGACGCCGCGCTCAAAGCCGCGGCGTCGCGACCGCCCCGCAAGTAACCCTTTCCGCGTCGGCGTCGGGGCCGAACCGGCCCGCGCCGCGCCCCGAACCGGCGGCGTCGCGTGTTACAACCGACCGCACGCGCGGAGCGCGCTGGAATCGCTCCGCTTCGACGACGAGGGCGCCCGCGGGCGCCGCGCACGATCAACGCCGGCCGCCTTCGCGCGGGCGGCGCGGGAAAGGAACACCCGTGACTCCCGACGAGAACGACTGGGAAGACCGCGACGAGGACCGCGCGCCGAGGGAGCGGGAGCGGGCGAGCGACGACGACCGGCCCGACCGCGACCGCTCGGACGAACGCCGCGGGCGGGACGAAGGCGGGCGCGACGACGAACCCGAGGTGACCGAAGTGGGCGGGCGCGGAGGGCGCGACGAGGACTTCCGCGCCGAAGACGTCGACCAGGTCGAGCGCCCCGGCGACGAGGCGCCCCGCGAGCGCGCGGAAGGCGAGCCGGAGGCGCGCCGGCGCGACCACGCCGAGCCCGCCCGCAGGGACGGCGGCGACGGCCGGCCGGCGGCCCGCGAAGGCGAAGGTCGGGATCGCGGCGACCGTCGCGATCGGCGCGACCGGCGACACCGCCGCGACCGCGACGGCCGACACGGCGGCCAGGACCGGCGGCCCGGCCAGGGGCAG
>DASPNK010000643.1:0-4766 GCA_035626575.1 Planctomycetota bacterium
GATGCGGCGCCGTCGCTCCGCGTCGCTCCGCGCGCGGGCCTCCGCGGTCCATGCGTCACAGGCCGCGAGACGAACCCGTGGCGTGCCCGGCGAGGACCGCGGAGCGTCGTGTCGAGCGCGCAGCGCGAGGACGCGCCCGCATCGTCGATCGGCGGCGTGCGCAGGACGTCCGACGCGCGATACTCGTCGTCGACCCGACGCCGGGCGACCGACCCACGATGCGGGTCCGTCGCTCCGCTTCACTCCGCGCGCGGGCCTCCGCGGTCCATGCGTCACAGGCCGCGAGAAGAACCCGTGCCGTGCCCCGCGTGGACCGCGGAGCGTCGTGCCGAGCGCGCAGCGCGAGGACGCGCCCGCACCGTCGATCGGCGGCGTGCGCAGGGCGTCCGACGCGCGACGCTCGTCGTCGACCCGACGCCGGGCGACCGATCCACGATGCGGGTCCGTCGCTCCGCTTCGCTCCGCGCGCGGGCCTCCGCGGTCCTGCTCGACGGCGGGGGCCGGCAGGCGGCCATGTCCGCGAGCGCTCCGCGCTAGGCGCCGAGGCGGCGCATCAGCTCGGAGAGGTCGAAGCCGACGTCGGGGTCGGATTCGACGCCGGCCGCACGCGCGGCCTCGAGCGCCGCCTTGAGGCGCGGCAGCACTTCGGCGCGGCGCTCGACGAGGATGGCGATGGCCTCCTTGCGGACCAGGCAACGCGCGTCGGCCACGGCGCCGATCAGGACGTCGACGCCTTCGTCCCAGCCGCGGCGCCGCACCCATTCCGCCACGCGGAGCTGCGCGGCGCGGTCGGGATGCCGCAGCTGCTCCCGCAGCGCGACCTTCACCGTCGCGACGCCGCCCGTGGCGCGCAGGCCGTCGTAAACCGCGTCCAACGCCCGCAGCCGCTCACGTTCTTCGGGCGGCGCGTCGGCGAACGCCGCGTCGCGGCCGGCGGCGTGCGCCGCGACGCCGCGCCCGTCCGCGCCAACGGACCAGGGGGCGAACCGCCACGCGACCGCGACCAGCACAGTCGCGGCGATCGCCGCGGCGACGCGGAACGCGCGCCGGCGCCGGTCGAAGCCGCGCTCGGCGCCGTAGGCGCCGGCCGGCTCGCAGGCGGCGAATCCTTCGGAGCGCGCCGCCCGGGCGTCGTCCCGCCCCCGCCGGCGGCCGCTGAGGTACGCCGCCGATGCGGCGGACGCGCCGGCCGGAGTCTCCCGCGCCGGCTCGGCGGAGGTCTCCTCGCGCCCGGGAGCGACCGCCGCCGCCCCCCCGTATGCAGGCGTGGCGTCGCCGGCCCGCAGCCCCGCGGCGCCCGGGGCCGCCGCACTCCCTTCGACCGCGGCCGCGTCCGCGGCGGCGCCCGTCGTCGACGCCGCCCCCGCCTCGGCCTGCAATGCTTCCCGCAGGCCGTCGAACCAGCCGGCGATCCACTCCCCGCGCTCGAAGCCCTCTCGGGCCGACGGCTCGGCGTTCATCGCTTCCTCCATGCCGGGGCGCCCGTCCTCCGACCTCTTCGCCGTCGTCGGTCCGGGCCGCGCCGCGCGTCTCGCGCGGCGCGGCCGCGAGCGTAGTCGGCAGCTCCGCGCCGCGCAATCCGCCCCGCGCTTCAAAGGAATAGAGGGTCTCCGCCCGCCGTTTTCCTGCCGCCGCCGCAGGGCGGCGCCGGGCGACCCGCTCACGCCGGCGCGCCGACCTCCTGCTCGAGGGCGCGGACGAATCTCGGGGCTTCGACGAAGAGGTCGCCCACGATCGGAAAGACGCGGGGGCGCGGGCGGGCGCGGTTCAGGACCATCAGCGGCGCCTCGGGATCTTTGTTGAAGGCGAAGATTACCGCGCGCTCGCCGATGTAGTTGAGGTGCTGCGGCGCGCCCGAGACGCCGAGGGCGATCATCAGCTTCGGGTTCACCGAGACGCCGGTCTGCCCGATCTGGAGCGAGTCGGGAAGGATGCCGAGGTCCTGCGTCACCTTGCGGGACGCCCCGACCGAGACCTTGCGGACGCCGAGACGCTCCAAGGCCTGCTTCATCGGCTCGACGACCTCCTCGAGGCCGTCCCGGGAGCCGACGCCGTAGCCCACGTCGAGGATGAACTCGGCGTCGGCCAGCGACGCGACGCCGAGCGCGCCGCGCGCCGCGCGGAGAGCGCGCGCGAGGTCGTCGTCGGCCGACGGCGCCGGGACTTCGACCACGACGGCGACGCGCCCCGGGGCCGCGGCGCGCGGCGGCGCCGCGACGTCGATCTCGGCGCGGGCGAGGACCTGCATCGGCGTTCCGACGGGACGGACCACTTCGTAACGCGCGCGGCCGTCGAGGCGGGCGCCCGACGCGACCACGCCTTCCGCGGACTCCGCCAGGCGGTCGACGCCGTCGACGAGGATCAGCGCCTCGTCGCCCATCGCGCGCCCTTCCGCAGCGACCAGGCCCGCGCCGCGCAGTTCCGCGCCGAACACGGCCGACGCCTTCGAGGCGCCGAAGGCGCCTTCGAGCGCGCGTCCGAGGCGCGCGTCCGGAAGACCGTCGAGCGCCGGATCCGTCAGCACGACCACGTCGACGCCCGCGAGGGCCGGCGCGCCGGAAAGCGCGCGCGTCGCCGCCTCGTCGGCGCCGGGCGCGACCACGAGCGCGACCGTCCGCCCGCCGCGCGCCAGGAAGCGGGCCGCGTCGACCGTCGAGCGCGCCGTCGGCTTCAGCTCGCCGCCGTCCGCGGCGAGCACCGCCGCCGCGGCGGCGTCCGCGAGCGCGTCGCCGACTGCGATCTCGTCGATCGTCCCCGCGTAGGGCTGAACGTCGACCGGCGCGCCGCCCGACAACCCCGCCTCTTCGGCGAAGACGCGGGCGGCGGCGGCGACGTCCAGCGGACCGGCTTCGGCCTTCGCGGCGGCGGCTTCCGCGGCGCGTTCCACCGGCTTCAACGCGCCTTCGGCCGCGTCCCGCGGCGCGTACTCCACCGCGCGCACGCCGAGGCGCCGCGCCCGGCGCAGGCCGCCGATCGACGCGGGGAACTCCGCGGGCGTCGCCGTCGCCTGCGTCAGCAGGACGGCGGGCCCCGACAGCACGGTCGTCGCGTCGGCGCCTTCGAGACGGAGCGTCGCGGTCGTGGTCGACGCCGCGCCTTCGGCGACCACGCCGTAAGCGGCGACGCCGCGCACCGCGTCGAGCCCGAGGCGGCGCGCCAGCGGCAGGAGCAGCCCGGCGTGAGCCTCGGCGCCGACGATCCAGTCGAACGCGCCGAGCAGATCCTCCTCGGTACGCACCACCTCGGCCGTGAACGCGGCGACCTCCGCCGCGAGCAGCGCGCGCCGGCCGACGTCGATCAGCAGCGCGCGGTCGGCGCCGAGCGCGAGCGTCTCCTCCAGCGCGGCGGCCGCGGCGGGTCCGCCGACGCCGAGCGCGAAGACCTCGACTTCGCCCGCCGCCCGGAGCGCGAGCACGTCGCGCAGCGCGCCGCGGTCGGCGTCGGAAAGCTCGACCCACGGCTCCGCGAGCCGCCCGCCGACGATGCGCGGCCGCGGCGCCGCGGCGGGCGCCGGGTCGATCAGTACGAGGACGCGGAGCGGGCGGTCGAGCCGGCTCGCAGGGCGCTCGGGCGGCGCCTCCTCCCGCGCGGCGTGGGCGAGGAGCGCGCGGTCGGAGAGGGTCTGCGTCCACAGGTCGCCGCCTTCGGCGGAGCGTTGCGCGCCGAGGTCGAACTCGGCGAGCTTGGCGCCGCAGCCTTCGGCGACCGACGCCGCAAGCAGCTTCAGCGCGCGCTCGAGGAACTCGAGGCGCGGCCGGCCGCGGTCGTCGCTCAAGAGCCGGTGCGCGAGCGCGACGCGCCGCACGGTCGCCGACAGCGCCGCCGCCTGCACGTAGGCCTCGACCAGCGGAAACAGCCACGGCTGCAGCGCGACGTTCTGCCACGCCTTCGAGCCCAGCGTCGCGCGCACCTGCGCCGCGCGGCGGAGCGTCTCGGCGCGCGACGCGGCCAGCGCCGTCAGGCCGGCGGCGACGCCCGCGCTCGTGACCTCGGGCACCTCGAGCGGCGGCGGCTCGACGGACAGCGCGTCGACGAGGTCCTTCAGGATGAGGAACCGCTGCACCTCGTTGGTGCCTTCGTAGATCGTGAGCACGCGCGCGTCGCGGCGGCGCTTCTCGAGAAGCCCTTCCGCGAGACAACCCGCCGGGCCGACGAGCCGCTCCGCGCGCGTCAACACGCGGTGGAGCGCTTCGGACGTCTCGGCCTTCCCCGCGGCCGACTCGACGCGGATCGATTTGGTGCCCTTGTGGTCGAAGCGCCCGACGAGCTGGTAGGCCAGCGACTCGGACGCGACGAGGTCGACCGCGATGCGGCCCAGTTCGAGCAGGTCGCACGGCGACGGCTCGCGGCCCTGCGCGCGGAACGCCTCGCGCACGTCGCCGACGACCTCGTGGATCAGCCCCACGCTCGTCACGGCGAGGCCCGCGCGCCCGACGTTGAGCGTCTCCAGCGCGTTCTCCTGGCCGCGGCCTTCGACGCCGATGACGCCGTCGATCGGGATGCGGACGTCGCGCAGCGCCAGCTCGTTGGTGGCCGATCCGCGCTGGCCCATCTTCTCCTCGTCCTTGCCGACGAGGAGCCCTTCCTGGTGCGCGTCGAGCATGAAGCCCGTCGGGCCGCGGTCGGTGCGGGCGTAGAGCGTCATCACCCCGGCCAGCGAGCCGTTGGTGATCCACATCTTCTGCCCGTTGACGCGGAAGTACGGGTACGTCGCGACGCCGCCCTGGACGACGACGCGGCCGACGTCGTGCACGTCGACGCGCCGC
>DASPNK010000644.1:0-10156 GCA_035626575.1 Planctomycetota bacterium
CGACCTCAGTACAGATTGTGGGCTGCAATTCGCCCGCATGAAGATGGAATCGCTAGTAATCGCATATCAGCAGGGATGCGGTGAATATGTTCCTGAGCCTTGTACACACCGCCCGTCAAGCCATGGGAGCTGGCAGTACCCGAAGTCGCTGTATCGACCCGCAAGGGAGAGAGGTGCCTACGGTAAGGCTGGTGACTGGGACTAAGTCGTAACAAGGTAGCCGTAGGAGAACCTGCGGCTGGATCACCTCCTTTCTAAAGGAAAATCAGGTGCTTCAAGCACCTCACGAGGCGCGTATCCCGCGCCTCACAATCGCGATCGCGAGTCGCGCTTCGAACGTCCCTTTTTTCTTCCGGGATGAGCCGACGGCTCTGCTGGTCGCTCAGATCGGCGCGAACACGGCCCATAGCTCAGTTGGTTAGAGCACACGCCTGATAAGCGTGAGGTCGGTAGTTCGAGTCTACCTGGGCCGACTCCAATCCCATGTCAGATCAGTCCGACGTGGTTTGGGGGTGTAGCTCAGTTGGGAGAGCGCGTGCTTTGCAAGCATGAGGTCGGGGGTTCGATTCCCCCCACTTCCATCGTGCCCCCGGGTCCGGCGGAGAGCCGGACGAAAAGGTCTTTGAAAACTGAATAGGAATAGCGAATAAGCGGTATCAGACGCAACGATTGCGATGATTCAAGCAAAGATACTAAGAGCGTGCGGCGGATGATATGGCGCTGAGAGCCGAAGAAGGACGTAGTTAGGCTGCGATAAGCCTCGGTGAGCTGCCAAGCAAGCGACGACCCGGGGATTTCCGAATGGGGAAACCCTACCGCAAGGTAATCCGTGGCTGAATACATAGGCCGCGAGAAGGCAACGGGGCGAACTGAAACATCTCAGTAACCCCAGGAAGAGAAAGAAACCTCGACTCCCTGAGTAGCGGCGAGCGAAAGGGGACCAGCCCAAACCGGCGGCGTTAGTCGCCGGGGTTGTGGGACCGCGCACGGGAGAACAAATGAGCCGATAGCCGAACGACTTGGAAAAGTCGACGACAAAGGGTGATAGTCCCGTAGGCGAAATCGGCGAAACTCCCGCGGTATCCCGAGTAGGGCCGGACACGTGGAACCCGGCTCGAATCCGGGGGGCCCCCCCCCCAAGGCTAAGTACTCCTCAGCGACCGATAGCGTAAGAGTAGCGCGAGCGAATATTGAAAAGTACCCCTGTTAGGGGAGTGAAATAGTACCTGAAACCGCATGCTTACAAGCAGTGGGAGCCCTATGCTTCGGCAGGGTGACCGCGTGCCTTTTGCATAATGATCCGGCGACTTAATGTGTGGAGCAAGGTTAAGGTCGTCTCGACCGAAGCCGAAGGGAAACCGAGTGCGAAACGCGCGACAAGTTTCACGCATTAGACCCGAATGCAGGTGATCTAACCATGGCCAGGCTGAAGCGGATGTAAAAATCCGTGGAGGGCCGAACTTGTGTGGATTGAAAACCGCTGAGATGAGCTGTGGTTAGGGGTAAAAGGTCAATCAAACCTGCGGATAGCTGGTTCTCTCCGAAATAGCTTTCGGGCTAGCCTCAAGCGCCTAGTCGACGGGGGTAGAGCTACTGAAGAGGATAGGGGGGCTTCCCGCCTACCCTACCTCATCAAACTCCGAATACCGTCGTATTGGCTTGGGAGTCAGTCTGTGGGGGATAAGCTCCATAGACAAAAGGGAAACAACCCAGATCGCCGACTAAGGTCCCTAATGTTCGCTAAGTGCCAAAGGAAGTGGGATTGCACTGACAGCTGGGATGTTGGCTTAGAAGCAGCCACCATTTAAAAAGTGCGTAATAGCTTACCAGTCGAGCCGTCCTGCGCCGATAATTAACGGGACTAAGCGAACAACCGACGTCGCGGATCTTGCGATCACGTGTGATCGCAAGGTGGTAGGAGAGCGTTCCACGATAGGATGAAGCGGCATCGTAAGAAGCCGTCGACGATGTGGAAGTGATTATGCCGGAATGAGTAGCGATAAAACGAGTGAGAAGCTCGTTCGTCGTAAACCTAAGGTTTCCTGGGGACGGTAATTCCTCCCAGGGTCAGTCGGTCCCTAAGGAGAGGCCGAAAGGCGTATCCGATGGAAGTCAGGTTAATATTCCTGAACTGGACCTGCACGATTAAGACGGCGGCATGTGACGAAGAAGGCTAAACGAGCCGGCCTGTAGTTGGTCGGTGAAAGCGCGTAGGGCAACTGAAACGCGAGACGAGCCCCTAGGGCGAAGTCGTTGATGCCAGGCTTCAGATAAAAGCATGTCGACGAGTGCAAGGCCAACCGTACCGCAAACCGACACAGGTAGGTGAGATGAGTATTCTAAGACGCTCGGGAGAACCATCGCTAAGGAACTCGGCAAATTGACCCCGTAACTTCGGGATAAGGGGAACCGGAGAAATCCGGTCGCAGGTAATCGGCTCATACGACTGTTTATTAAAAGCACAGGTCTGTGCCAAGTCAAAACGACGCAGTATACAGACTGACGCCTGCCCAATGCTGGAAGGTTAAAGGGAGAGGTTCGCCGCAAGGCAAAGCTTCGAACCCAAGCCCCAGTGAATGGCGGCCGTAACTATGACGGTCCTAAGGTAGCGAAATTCCTTGTCGGGTAAGTTCCGACCCGCACGAATGGCGTAACGAGATGAGCACTGTCTCAGCGATGGACCCGGCGAAATTGCAATCGCGGTGAAGATACCGTGTTCCCGCAGCAGGACGAAAAGACCCCGTGAACCTTTACTGTAGTATAGCATTGGGTCTTAACTTTGCATGTGTAGCATAGGTGGGAGGCTTCGAAGCGAGAACGCCAGTTCTCGTGGAGCCGCCAGTGAAATACCGCTCTTGCACTGTTGAGATTCTAACTTGGTTCCGTGAATCCGGGCTAAGGACCGTGCTATATGGGCAGTTTGGCTGGGGCGGTCTCCTCCAAAAGAGTAACGGAGGAGCCCAAAGGCTTCCTCAGCATGGTTGGCAATCATGCGAAGAGCGTAAGGGTACAAGGAAGCTTAACTGCGAGACATATAGGTCGAGCAGGTGTGAAAGCAGGGCCTAGTGATCCGGCGGTTCCGTGTGGAAGGGCCGTCGCTCATCAGACAAAAGGTACTCCGGGGATAACAGGCTTATCTCCCCCAAGAGTTCACATCGACGGGGAGGTTTGGCACCTCGATGTCGGCTCATCACATCCTGGGGCTGGAAGAGGTCCCAAGGGTTCGGCTGTTCGCCGATTAAAGTGGTACGCGAGCTGGGTTTAAACCGGCGTGAGCCAGGTTGGTCTCTATCCGCTGTGGGCGTAGGATGGTTGAGGAGCCTTGACTTTAGTACGAGAGGATTGGGTCGGACGAACCTCTGGTGTTCCTGTTGTCGTGCTAACGGCATAGCAGGGTAGCCAAGTTCGGAATGGATAAGTGCTGAAAGCATATAAGCACGAAGCCGTCTCCAAGATCTGCCATCCCAATAGGGCCGTGGAAGACTACCACGTTGATAGGCCGAGTGTGTAAGCAGGGTAACCTGTTCAGCTAATCGGTACTAACCGCCCGAATGTCTTTGCTTATATCTCTCAATCGTTGGTCTGCTACCGCTTATTCGCTATTTCCCCGGTGACGATAGTTGAAAGGTCACACCCGTTCCCATCTCGAACACGGAAGTTAAGCTTTCAGCGCCGATGATAGTGCCAAAAGCGTGAAAGTAGGTTATCGCCGGGGTTTCCTATTCAGAGCCGCGCGGTCTTGCCGCGCGGCTTTTTTTATGCCCGTCGGCGTCGTTCTGCGGGACGGCCTCTCCGCCGGACTGTCGGCCGACGGACGCCCGAATGGGCGACAAATGCCGCGCGAGATTTCGTCGGCCCGCGATCACGGCGCCATCCTGCGCCGGAGCGGGGGGGGGGCGCGGCTAAGGGGGGCGACGTGCGGCCAGTGCGTTGCGGCGGCGTTCCAAGAGGACGGTTTCGCGATTCCGCCCCTTACGGAGACGGCGGCCTTTGAGGTCGACCGCTTCTCGTCCCTCTCGCCGTTGTGCCGGACGCGCCCAGCGTTGCGTTTTCGATCACGCCTTCGCAGATGGTGCTCGTCGATCGCTTACGAAGCGCCGGACATTGCGGCCGGAGCGGGCCTCCGCGATGCGGGATGCTCCGCTCGCCGGAGGGGGGATGCGGCAGGTCATGTTCGACTGCGCGGCGTCGAGGTTCGCCGTCTGAAGTCGGCGTCGGCGCTTGCGGCGCCCTTGCCCGGGGGCTCGGTGGCGTGAAGGCCGAGGCGACGCCGCCTGCCGTGGCGCCGAATCTCAGATTCGTAGGCGGCTCGGTGCGTCGTCGGCGACGCGACGGGGAATACCGCGGTCGGAGTTCATTCGCTTTGACCGCGCATCCGCGGTTCTCGGTTCACGAGGTCGCCCTTGATCGCGTCGCCCAGGCGCCGGACTGCGATCGGCGAACTCCTTCTTCGCATGCAATGCGCGCCTTCGAGACCGGAGTCGTCCTTTGCCGTTGGTCCACCCTCCCGCCGCGCCGCGCGCGGGATGGTCGGCGCTTCCCTTCGACGACGGCGACGGTCCCGATGCGTGGTGATCTCGGGCTGAAAACGACCTGCCTTCCGGAGGGGAAATAGCCGCCGCTCGCTCGCGCCGAGGGGGGGCAGCCTTACCCGCCTTAACCACATGAGAGTCTGAAGCCCCCCGGATGTCGAAGCTCGTCCGAAGGCGCGTGCGTGACGAACCACGCCGCGCGTGAGCCGAACGCGTCGGAGACCGTCGGCGTCGCGCGTGGGCGCTCTCTTCGCGGACCGCCGCGCGCGGCGATCTCCTGCTCACGCAACGGTTCGGCGACGAAGGAGGCGACGGGCGGGTCGCCTCACGAGAGCCGCCGGCGTTTACTCGCCGCGCAACGCCTCCACGGGCTTCAGTCGCGACGCCCGCACGGCGGGAACCACGCCGCCGAGCACGCCGATGAAGGCGGCCAGGCCCATGGACACCGCGACGCCGAGAGGCGTGATTTCGAATTTGAACGTCGCCTCCGAGAAACTCCCGAAGGAGAACGTTCCGGTCGCCATCCCGTGCACGGGCAGGGCGAGCAGGATCCCGATGAGCCCGCCGAGTAGACCGATCGCCAGCGCCTCGAAGAGGAAGCCCAAACGGACGGCGCGTGCGGTGAAGCCCATGGCGAGCAGCGAACCGATTTCGCGCGTACGGCCTGCGACCGACGCGAGAAGCGTATTCGTGCATCCGAAGACGGCGCCGAACGACATCATCACCGCCAGCATGGTCGCGAGGCCTTGAATGATCAAGCCCATGAAGCCGGCCTGATCGATGAAGTACTGGCGTTCCGACCGCGCCAGCAGGCGGAACTCGCTCGATTTCAGGCGCGCGATGAGGCCGGTCGGAGGGTCGATCTTCATGGCCGCCAGGATGGCCTTGTAGTCGCCTTGGCGGGGCGCGGTGGTTTTCGCCTCGGCGCCGACGTCGACCGACGGCGCCGCCGTGAAAAACACCGTGCTCCAACCCGGGCGCTCGAAGACCTGGCGCACGACTTCGCCGTCCGCCCAGATCTCCGCTTCGTAAACGGATCCGCCCGTCGAGAACACGCCGACGACGGGCCAGTCTTCGTCGAGGATCCGGATGACCCCGCCCAGCCGGCAGTTCTCGATCCGTCCGACCAGCCCTCTGCCGACGATGCACTCACGCTTGCCGAGCTGGAACATCCGGCCCGCGTCGATCTTCCCGCCGAGCCGCATCTCGAGCGCCCGAGGCGCCGTGCCGCGCATTGAGATGTTCGTTCCGCCCGCCGAGCCTTCGCGCTTGAGGTAGACGCCGGTGAAGACTTCGGGAACGGCGACGGGAGCGCCGTCGGCGTCGCGGGCGACCTCGGGGAGACCGGCGATCTTCTGCGCGTCCTCCAGCGAGATCGAGCTCTCGCCTTCGCTGGTCGCGCCGGCGCGCATCGCGATGATGTTCCGCGGGGATCCGGTGCGACCCGCGGAGCCGCTGAAGCCCTGCTGGACCGAAACCATGATGGTCGTGACGCAGACCGTCAACGCGATCGCGAGGAGCGTCAGCGCCGTCGTGGTCTTCCGGTAGAAAATACTCCGGAAGTTGTAGCGGAAGGGGACGGACATCAGGCGCGACTCCTCAACGCGTCGATGATCTTCAGCTTCGCGCTTTGGCGCGCAGGGAAGACGCCCGCAGCGAGCCCCATCAGGAGGCCGAGGCCGAAAATCGCCGCGGCGCTCTCGGGGGCGACGTACAGCGGAAGGTTGATGCCGGGAACGACGGCTTTGTGCATGGAGAGGATGATCGGGGCGACGATCGCTCCGGCGAGGGCGCATAGAAAAACGCTTTCGAAAAGCGTCAGCGCCAGAACCGTGCCGTCGCCGAAGCCGAGCGTCTTCAGCACGCCCGACTCCTTAACGCGCTCGCGATAGTTGAGCAGCATCGTGTTCAGCGTCACCACGAACGAGGCCGCGATCGCGACGAGGGCGAGGAAATTGAAGAACGTCGGCATCCCGCCCCACATCGACGCGAACTGGGCCTGAAACGCCCGCTCGGTCTGCGTGCGCGTCCGGTACGCCGAATTGCGGTACATGGCGTCGATCTCTTCGGTCACCCGCCCGGCGTCCTCCGGCGAGTGAAGGAGCGAGACGACGACGCCGATCACGTCCGCTTCCCCGCCGTTCCGCTTCGAGACCTCGTTCATGTAGTCCCACTGGAACCACAGGGTGCTTTCGTCGAAGGCGGGGTTCTTCGATCGATAGATGCCGACGACGTCGAGCTCGTACGTGCCGGGGAAGATGCTGCCGACGAGGGGAATGCGGGTTCCGATCTCGAAGCCGCGCTCTTTCGCCAGGGCGGCGCCGATCAGGCATCCTGTGCGGTTTTCGGAGAACGCCTTCCAGAGTCGCTCGTTTTCCGCCGGATCCTCCGACAGAAAGATGTCGGCGGAGTCGCCCGTCCCGTACACCGCACGGAAGTCCTCCGGCGGAACCGCGAACCGCGCGAAGAAGTGCTCGACGCTGATCCAGGTCCCGCCGAACCACGTGAGGTGCGTGGACGCCTTCACGCCGCGCACTTCTTTGACCTCGTCCGCCATCTTGCGCGGGAGATCCTTGAACAGGCTGATGGAGCTCTGCGTCACGAGGCGCGACGAATTGCCCGCCTGCACCGTGATCTCGAGGCTTTCGACGCACGTGCGGAGGAGCCCGAAAATCAGCAGGGCCACCAGCACGCTGGCGAACGTCAACGCGGCCCGGAACCAGTTGCGCCGCAGATGGGCGAACAGGAGGAAGTAAGGGAACCGCGTCATCGCGCGGCGGCTCCCGCGCGATCGGCGACGATTCCGCCCTTCTCCAGCCGCAGGACGCGGTGGGCGCGTCGGGCCGCCTTTTCGTCGTGCGTGACCATGATGATCGTCTTGCCGAGCTTGCGATTCAGCGTGTCGAGCAGGTCGAGGATCGCTTCGGCGTTGTCGTGGTCGAGGTCGCCGGTCGGCTCGTCGGCGAGCAGCAACGTCGGGTCGGTCGCGATGGCGCGTGCGATGGCGACGCGCTGTTCCTGTCCGCCCGAGAGCTGATTCGGATAGTGGCGCGAGCGCTCGGACAGGCCGACCAGCCCGAGAACCCGATCCACCTGTTCCTTGCGCTGCCGCCGCGACAACTCGGGTTGCAGCAGGAGCGGCAGCTCGACGTTCTGGAACGCCGTGAGCACGGGAATGAGGTTGTACGACTGGAAGATGAACCCGACGTGGCGGGCGCGCCAATCGGCCAGGTCGGCGTCGCCGAGCGAGCCGAGATCGACGCCTTCCACGCGGATGGAACCGTCCGTCGGCCGGTCCAGGCCGCCGATCAGGTTGAGCAGCGTCGACTTTCCCGATCCCGAGGGACCCATCAGCGCGAAGTAGTCGCCTTCGCGGATGTCGAGCGACAGGCGGTCGAGCACGCGCACAGGCTCCGACCCCCGCACATAGGTCATCCCGACCTCGTCGATCCGCACCAGTGCGTCGCCGCCCTCAGCCATCGCCCGACTCCTTCTTCGCCGCCGTTCCGTCGCGCAGACCCGCCGGCGGCGTCAGCACCACCGTTTCGCCGCCCCGCAGCCCCGACAGCACCGCGCGCCGATCCCGGCGCGTCTCGCCGAACGTCGCCTGGACGAACTTCACGCGCCCGTCCCCCCAGAGGAAGACTCCTTCGCGGCCTTCGTAGCGCGTCACCGCGCTCTCGGGCACGAGAACCTCGGCGCGCGGCGCGCTGTCCGCGCCCGGCTTGAGGAACGTGGCGCGCCCTGCCATCTCCGGCAGGACCCGGTCGTCGAGCCGCTCGAAGGCGACCTTCACCAGCACCGTCGATTTCTGCCGATCCGCGGTCGGCTGGACCTGGCGGACGAACGCGCCGTACGGCGATTCGGGGTAGGCGGAGAGCACGATCACGGCCGGCGCGCCTTCGCGGACGTGCCGGAGATCGCGCTCGAAGACGTCCACTTCGAGCTCGAGCGAGGAGAAGTCCGCGATCGTCGCCACGGCCCCGCGCGTGTTCCCGCCGCCCATGAGCCCGGGCACCACCATCTCGCCGACGTCGGCTTCTTTACGAAGCACCACGCCGTCGAATTGCGCGCGCAGCTCCGTGTCCTTCAGGTTCGCCGTCGCCGTGTCGACCGCCGCCTCGGCCCGCCGGGACTGCTCGCGCGCCACCGGCACCCGCGCCGTCGCACCCAGCTTCTCGGCCTCTTTCTGCGCGACGGCGCCTTCGGCCGCCCGCACCGCCGACTCGATGCGACCGCGCGCGGTCCGCGCCGCCTCCGCGCGGTACTTCGCCTGCGCGACCGCGTCCGTCGTTCCCGCGCCGCGCTCGAGCAGCGACTCCTGCAACGCGACGTTGCGCGCGGCTTCGGCCACCTCGACGTCGTGCTGCGCCAGCATGGCGCGCGCCTCCTCGAGGTCGAGCTTCGCCTTCGCGATGTCCCTTTCGACGATCCGCACGCGGACTTCGGCCGCGATCTCCTCGGCGCGCGCCGCGGCCAGGCCGGCTTCGGCGTCCTTCAGCGCGGCGCGGTAGATCTCGTCGTCGAGCTTGGCGATGAGGTCGCCCTTGCGCACGCGGGATCCGGCGTCGACGCGCAACTCGACGATGCGCCCCGCGATCTTCGACGACAGCGCCGCCTTCGTCCGCGCGACGACGTATCCGGTGGCGTTGGTGAGCTCGCGGTCCGCGCCCGGTCGCGAAAGCTCCGCGTAGCCGACCCGCACCGGAATCGCCTGCGCCTCTTCGGCGACGGCCCGGATCCGGTCGCGGAACCACCACGCGCCCGCGCCGAGGAGCGCCAGCAGGACCGTCGGCCCGAGCCAACGGCGCTTCCGACGCGGAGCGGCCTTGGAGGCCTTTCCCCGAGGGATGCGCAGCAGTTCGAGCTCGGCCTGCGAGGGTGATCTCGCTTCCGCCATGGGACGGGGATGCTACGCGGCGCCACGGACGCCCAAAGCGCACGCGCCCGCGCCCGCCATGCGCGGCGGCGCGTGCCTTCCGGCGCCGCCGCGTCTAAAGTGCGCCGTGGACGCTCCGACCGGGGACGGGTTCGCGCTGGTGACCGGCGCCGGCGCCGGAATCGGCGCCGCGATCGCACGCGCCCTCGCCGCCGACGGCCTCGTCGTCGTCCTGCACGGCCGGCGGCGGGAGCCTCTGGAGCGCGTCGCCGCCGACGTGGACGCCGCCGGCGGCGCCGCGCGGATCGCGCTCGCGGACCTGTCGACGCGCGAGGGGTGCGCCTCGCTCGTCTCGCAGGTCGCCGCGTTCACGCCGCGGCTGCGGGTCCTCGTCCATAACGCCGGCGTCGGCGGCCCCACGCCGCTCCTCGATCGCGACGACTCGGGTTTCGACCTGAGGATGGAAACCAACCTCGCCGCGCCGATGCGCCTCACGCGGTCGCTTCTCCCGGCGATGGCGCGCGACGGTCGCGGGCGCATCATCGCCGTGTCGTCCATCGTGGCGAAGTTCGGCGTGCCCGACCTCCACGCCTACTGCGCGTCGAAGGCGGGCCTCGTCGGCTTCTGCCGGGCGCTCGCCAAGGACCTCGGACGCGAGCGGATCACCGTCAACGCGGTGCTGCCGGGATGGACGCGGACCGCGATGGCCGAGGCGTCCTGGACGCTCATCGGCGGCGGCGCGGGC
>DASPNK010000645.1:0-2681 GCA_035626575.1 Planctomycetota bacterium
CGCCGAGGACGCCGCCGCCAAGGCCGCCGAAGCCCTCGCGTGGTGTCTCGACGTGAACGCCGAGCACGCGGACGGCCTCGCGGCTTCCGCCATCCGCGACCTCGCCGACGGACGGTTCAAGTCGGCGCGCACGCGCCTGGAGAAGGCCCTCGTCGGCGAGACCCGCCATCTGCGATCGCTGGCGCTGCTGGCCGCCGCCGATTACCTCGAGGGCGATCGTTCGGGGGCCGAGCGGCGCTTCGACGCCGTGCGGAAGCTCGACCCGACGTGGGGCGTCGGCCGCCGGCTGCTGGCGTGGGTTCTCGACGTGCGTCGGCGCTGGCCGGAAGCGCTCGAGCAGGCGCGCATCGCGGTCGCGATCGATCCGACCGATCCGGGCGGGTGGGACGACCTCGCCCGCTTCGCGCTCTACCTCGGGCAGCTGACCGCCGGGACCGAGGCGCTGGCGAAGGCCAATGAAGTCGACGCCTTCAATCAGCCGTGGCGGCGCAACATGGAACTCGTCCTCGACGTCATGCGCAAGCAGTACGTCGCGCTCGAGACCGAGCGGTTCCGCGTGCGTCTCCACGCTTCCGAGCAGGCGGCGTTCAAGACGTTCTACGCGCCGTTCATCGACCGCTCCTTCGACCTGCTGACGAAGAAGTACGGCTACGTCCCGACGGGCGCCGAGGAGGCGAAGGGCCGCGTGTCGGTGGAGTGGTTCGACCATTCCTCGCGCTTCGGCGCCCGCACGTTCGGGTACGACTATCCGGGCTTCCTCGGCGTGTGCTTCGGCCCCGTGGTGACCCTGAACGGCCCCAAGGCGATGCCGCCGGAGATGAACTCCTGGGCGCGCACGTTCCACCACGAGTTCGCGCACTCGATCCACCTCGGTCTCGCGCAGGGGAAGATGCCGCGGTGGCTGACCGAAGGCCTCGCCACCCACGAGGAGCTGGCGTTCGAGCCGTCGTGGACGCGCGGCATGGACGCCGAGCTCTTCACGGCGTGGACGTACGACGACCTGCTCAAGACCGCGGACTTCGACACCGCCTTCGCGACTCCGCGCATCGCGTTCGCCTACTACCAGGCGGGGCTCGTCGCGGATCACCTGGTCAGGACCTGCGGCGTCGCGAAGGTCGTCGACCTGCTGAAGGCCTACGCCGACGACCTCGGGACCGAAGCCGCCTTCCGCCGCGCCCTCGGGAAGTCGCCGGAGGAGATCGACCGCGAGTTCGAGGCGACGGTGCGCGCGCGGGTCGGCGGGTTCCGCATGACGCCGAACCATGCGCCGTACCTCGCGAAGCTCGAGGCCGCGCGCAAGGCGAAACCCGACGACGTCGAGACGCTGGTGCGCCTCGCCTGGTCGCGGTTCCAATCGCAGCGCCGCGCCGACGCCGAAGCCGCGGCCGCCGAGGCGCGCCGGCGCGGCGTCGCGGACCCCCGGCTCGACCTCCTCGACGCGCACATGGCGCTGGCGGACCGGCGCTTCGACCGCGCCGAAGCGCTGCGCGCGTCGCTGGCGGAGCGCGGCGTGGTCGATTATCAGCTGTCCGCGTCGCTCGGCATGCGCGCGATGAAGGCGAACGACGCGAAGACGGCCGAGGCGCGGCTGCGCGAAGCGTCCGACGCGTTCCCGCTCGACCCGTCGCCCGACGGTCCGCGGGTCGCGCTGGCGACGCTCCTGCGCGGCTCCGGAGACGTCGACGGCGCGATGGAGCTGTTCGAAGAACATCTTCGGCATCGCAGCGAGAGCGTCGGGATCCGCAACGAGGTCGTCGCCTGGCGGCTCGGTCGCGGCGACAAGGCGGAGGCGCGGCGCCACCTCGATCTGCAGGTGCTCATCGCGCCCCGCGACCCGGACGTTCACCTGAAGCGCGGCGCGCTGCAGGAGGAGGCGGGCGAGCACGCCGGCGCGCTGGCGTCGGCGGAGATGGCGCTCGACGCGGCGCCGGAAGGCCCGAAGGGCGCGCCCGTGCGCGCCGACGCGCGGGTCGCCGCGGCCCGGGCGCTGACGGCGCTCGGCCGCGCGGCCGACGCGCGTGAGAAGCTGCGGGCGGCGCTCGTCGACGCGCCCGCGCACGAGGAGGCGCTCCGGCTTCTGGAAGAGTCGGGCGGGCCGGACGGGGAGAAAGGACGCCAGGGATGATCGACGTCGTCGTCTCCGAAACCTGGGAGAAGGTGCAGGAGCTGCTGCGCGCCGAGCTCGGCGAGCGCACCTTCGAGCTGTGGTTCGCGCGGTGTCGCGTGCTGTCTCTCAGCCGCGGCGTGCTGACCCTCGGCGTGCCCAATCTCTTCATCCGGGACTGGGTGGAGGACCGCTACGGGCGTCGCATCGGCCAGCTCGCCACCGAGGTCCTCGGGGCCGAGGTGCAGGCGGCGGTGAAGGTCGACCCCGATCTGTTCCGCGAAATGCGCGCGCGCACCGAGCGGATGGACGACGAGCTGGAGACCGAGCCCGAGGCCGCCGAAGGCAAGGTGCTGGCGTCGTTCGTCGTCACGCCCGGCAACGAGCTGGCGGTGAAATCGGTGCGCCACGCCGCGGAGCGTCGGCAGCCGCGGTTCAATCCGCTCGTCATCTACGGGCCCGAGGGCACGGGCAAGACGCACCTCGCCTGGGGCGCCGCCGCCGCGTTCCCCACCGGGACGCGGGTGTATCGCCTGACGGGCGAAGACTTCGCGCGCCGCTTCGCGTGGCATCTCAA
>DASPNK010000646.1:0-4189 GCA_035626575.1 Planctomycetota bacterium
CGAGGGCTCGGTCGCCGCTCGTCGTCGCGCCCGAGTCCCCGAGACGCCCGCGTCAGCGACCGTGCGCAGCGCCGCGTTCGAAGGACTTTCGCTTCGCAGGGGGAAGAGCGTCCGGTACGATTCCGCCGACCCCCGGAATGATGCCGTCACGAGGAGTCTGATCCCGGCCATGCACCGACTCGCCCCCCGTCCGCTTTTCGTTTTCGCTCTTTTCCTCTCCGCGGGGATGGCGCAGCTCGGCGTCGCGCAGTTGCCGCCGGTTCCCGCCCCTCCCGAAAATCCCACCACGCCTGAGAAGGCGGTGCTCGGCAAGATCCTGTTCTGGGACGAGCAACTCAGCAGCGACAACTCCACGGCCTGCGGCACCTGCCACATCCCCTCCGTGGGCGGCGGCGATCCGCGCGTCGATTCCGCGCTGAACGTGCATCCCGGTCCGGATCAGGTTTTCGGCACGGCCGACGACATCCGCGGCTCGCGCGGCGTCGTGCGCAGCGATCCGCAAGGCTCGTACATCGACGACGGCAGCTTCTTTCCGAACCCGCAGGTGACGGGCCGCAAGGCCCCGCCGTCGATCGGCGCGCAATGGGCGCCGGAGCTCTTCTGGGACGGTCGCGCGGGCGGCGCGTTCGAGGATCCCGATACCAGCGTGGTGATCATTCCCGCCGGCGCGGCGCTCGAAAGTCAGGCGGTGGGGCCGATGGTCTCCGACGTCGAGATGGCGTGCGAGATGCGCAGCCACGCCGACGTCGCCGCGAAGATCGCGAACGCGATCCCGCTGCGCCTCGCGAGCAACTATCCCCCCGACGTGGCGGCGGCGCTCGCCTCGAGCCCGACCTACCCGGCGCTGTTCGCCGCGGCGTTCGGCGACCCGACGGTGACCGCGGCGCGCATGGGCATGGCCATCGCCGCCTACGAGCGCACGTTGATCCCGGACCAGACGCCGTTCGACGCCTTCACGCAGGGGACCACGACGGCGCTGACCCCGCAGCAGCAGCTCGGCCTCACGGTGTTCAACACCACCGGCGCGTGCGTGCTGTGCCACAGCGGGCCGAACTTCAGCGACGAGACGTTCTCCAACATCGGCGTGAGCCCGGTCGCGACCGACTCGGGTCGCTTCGCCGTGACGTCGAATCCCGCCGACCTCGGGAAGTTCAAGGTGCCGAGCCTGCGTAACGCGGGCCTTCGGCAGCGCTTCTTCCACGACGGGTCGAAGGGGAACATCGCCAACGTCATCAACTTCTACAAGCTGGGCGGCGATCACCACGTCAACCAGGACATCCGCATCCAGCCGCTGACGATCACGCACACCGAGGAGACGGCGCTCGCCGACTTCATCATCAACGGCCTGACCGACCCGCGCGTCGCGCAGGAGTTGCCGCCGTTCGACCGGCCGACGCTCTACAGCGAGATCGCCTTCAACGCGATTCTCGGCGCCGGCGAATCCGGCTCGGGCGGCCACGTCCTCTCGACGTTCGCGCCGCAGCCGCCGCTGATCGGCGCGCCGACGTTCTCGTTCGGCGTGGCGAAGGGAGTCGGCGGCGCCCCGGCGATGGCCGCGATCTCCCTCGCCACGGCGCCCCCCGGAACGATCCTCTCCGGCCACCCGGTCTACGTCGACCTCGGGTCGGCGCTTTTCGTCCCGATGACCTTCGGCGGCCCGGTCGGCGTCCCCGGCAAGGGTTCGTTCAGCTTCCGCTGGGCGATTCCCGACGACCCGAACCTGTTCGAAGCCTCGGTCGCCGTGCAGTTCGTGGCGGTCGACGCGGCCGGCAACGGGTCGCTGGTCGTTTCGGACGCCGTCGTCCTGACGCTGTTCTGACCGGTCCCCCCGGGCGGGGAGGGGCGGGCGCGACGCCCGCCCTTTCGCGTCGCCCGGTCGGTGTATGATCCGCCCCGTCCTGCGTATGGGCGCCCCGCGGCGCCCGCCGCAGCCCGCACCATCCTCCCCGAAGTTCACACTTGGAAGCGTCCGTTCCGGAGACGACCTCAGCATGACCGCCCACTCAACTCGCCGCGCCCTCCTCGGCGCCCTCGTGACGGCGGCCGCCGGCGCGTTCGCGCCGGCGCAGGCCTGGATCACCTTCACCGATCAGACGGCGACGCGCCTCCCCACGTCGGCCTCGTTCCTGAACGACACCGACGAGAAGGACTTCTGCATCGTCGATATCGATCACGACGGCGACCTGGACTTCTTCGACGTCCAGAAGAACGACATCTATGCGACCGTGTCGCCGCGCACGCACCGCCTTCTGTTGAATACCGGGACGGGCTCCTTCATCGAGGGCTCGGCCGCCTACGTTCCTGATTTCGCGACGCATCCGAGCATCGGCCGCCTCGGCATCGCCAAAGACTTCGACGGCGACGGTTGGGAGGACCTCGTGGTGGTCAACACCAACCCCTCCGGCGCGTCGGGAGCGAACACGCAGCAGCTCGAGATGTACCGCAACCTCGGCAACGACGCGAACGGCCAGTGGCTCGGCATGGTGTACGACACGGCGGGCCGTTTCCCGCAGTACACCGCGCCCGCCGCGCGCTTCTGCGCGGGCGACGCCGGCGACTACGACCTGGACGGCGACCAGGATCTCTACCTCGGCGACTACAACAACTCGCTCGAGGACAAGCTCCTCTTCAATAACGGCGCGGGAATCTTCACCGACGTCACCGCGACGCGCATCCCGGGCGGCACGTCGTCGACGTTCACCGTCGAGATCATCACCGCCGACTTCAACAACGACGGCTGGCCGGACATCGGCATCTCGGACGGCACGGTCGGACTGGTGAAGATCCGCGTCAACAACGGCGCGGGGTTCTTCAACACGCTCGTGCAGCCGCCGAACGCCGCGACGTACACGCTCGGCGCGGGCGACCTGAACAACGACGGTTGGATCGACCTTTACCAGGGTCGCGACGCGCAGGACGCCTACAACATCAACACGACGACGGTCGTCGGCAGCCAGAGTCTGACGTTCACCACGCAGGTGCTGACGAACAGCCCGGGGACGCAGAACTTCGCGGGCAACGTCAACGTCGTCGACATGGACAACGACGGCTTCAAGGACATCGTCATGGGCGACATCGACGTGGACGTGCCCGACTGCACGCGCCACGCGACGCTGCTCAAGAACAATCCCCTGGCGTCGCCTTCGATCCTGTCGGACCCCTACCTCGCCAACGGCAGCTGCTCGTCCGGATGTCAGCCGTGGCACAGCCAGGGCACCCACGACATCGCCGTGATCGACATCAACGGCGACGGCCACATGGACATGATCTACGGCAAGTGCTCCGGCTACACCTGCTGGATCCAGACGCCGCCCCCGATCACGCTCACGTTGTCCGAGCCGGCGCCGGGCGCGCTCACCCTCGCGGTCACCAACGGCCCGGCGTTCACGCAGGTCTTCAACCTCGCGACGCTGGTGCAGCTGCCGGTTCCCGGCACCGGACCGTTCTTCGGCCTCGACGCGTCGGCGCTGCTCCTCTTCGCCGACTTCTTCCCGGCGGAGCCGTTCGTGGGCTTCACCAACGGTTCGGGCGCCTACACCTTCGCGTTCCCGGCGGGGACCTTCCCGCAGACGCAGCCGTGGACGTGGCAGGCCCGCACGGCTTACCTCGCTCCCGCCGGCCTGACGCTCTCGAACGTCGAGACCAAGACCTTCTGATCGCGACCCGATCGGACCCCGCGGGCGCGACCGTCGCGCCCGCCCCCGCGCCCCGCGCGCCTCTCCGGAGGTCCGCGGGGCGCGCGCGTTTTCGGAGGAGGCGGTCGCCGCGCGGCGCGCGCCGACGCGGCGTCAGCGTCCGCCCGCGCGGGCTCGGAGCCGGGCGGCGTGGCGGGCGTCGCCGGCCTTTTCGAGGGCGGCGGCGGCTTCGAGCAGAAGCGCGGCGTCGCAGTCCCCCTCGGCGAGCCGACGGTAATCGGAAGCGGCGCCCTGAAGGTCGCCCGCCGAAAGACGCGAGCGCGCGGCGTCGCGCAGCAACGGGCGGTCGTCGGGGCTCGCCGCGACGGCGCGGGCGAACCACGGGACCGCGTCGCGATGAGCGCCCGCTTCGGCGTAGGCGCGCGCGAGCGCGGACAGCGAAGGCGCGTGGCCCGGCTCCGAGCGCAGCCGGAGGCGCAGGCCGTCGATGCGGTTCTTGAGCTCGCGGCCGCGACGGAAGGTCTCGCGCCACTCGGCGGCCTTCGCCGCGTCGC
>DASPNK010000647.1:0-6213 GCA_035626575.1 Planctomycetota bacterium
CGCCCGGTCGATTCTCCACCGCGATCTCGGCGCGACCCTCGGGCGCGAGGCCGGGCGCGGCGAGGTCCTGCAGCTGAACGCCGTAAAGCGGATGGGGCGCGTCCGGTCCGCCCGCGGCGTCGCGCACGCCGATCCGCAGCAGGAGGCCGCTGCGCTCGACGTCGTCGTCGTCCGGCGGGCGGCTTCGACCGTCGCGCAGATGGCACGCGCTGCACGAACGCGCATTGAACAGGGGGCCGAGCCCCTGCCTCCCGGTCTCGGCGCCGGGCGGCGACGTCCAGTTACGGCGGAAAAACGAGTTGCCCACGGCGAAGGCGCGCCGCTCCGCACGGTCGAGGACGGGCGCCGGGAAGCCGAACGCGTGGAGGCTCGCATCGCGCACCGTCGCGGGGCCGCCGAGCCGGCCGTCGAGGTCGAAGACGTCCGACGCCGCGCCCTGCGCCGCGGCCGCCGCCGCGAGGAGCGCGATCGTCGGCGCCAGCCGTCGCTTGGGCACACCGGGCACCCTCAGCTCCCGCCGGGTTTGAGAGGGAGGTCGTAACCCAGCGCGCGTCCCACCGCCGCCAGCGCGTCCGCCTGTTCTTCGAGCGCCGCCTGCGCCCGTTCCAGCGCGCGGCGCTCCGGCGCGCCCTCGGCGGCCTTCAACGCGCGGTCGAACGGCTGCGGCAGGCCCGCCAGCGCGGCGCGCGACGCGGCGAGCTTCTTCGCGAGGTCGTCGGCGAGGTCGGGACGCGCACGGCGCACCCATGCGAGGAGGCCCGGGCCGAACGTCCGGTCGTCGTAGCGGCCGTCGAAGATCGCCTGCACGCCCGCCTGGTTGCTCTCGAAGTCAAGGTGCGTCGTGTCGCTGAAGCAGGAGTGCTCCTGCTCCTGGTCGCGCGTCTCGATCGCGGGGGCCAGGCGTTCGCCGGCCATTTCGAAGCCGCTGAGCACCACGACGCCGGTCAGCATGCGCTTCACCGCCAGAGCGTCGTCCGACTCGAACCGGCGGCGGTAGTTGTCGGCGTCCGCGGCCCAGGCGTCCTTAAGGCCTGCCAGGTGGCGAACAAGCAGGGCGGCCGTCGCGCGAAGGTAGGCGCCGCGACGCTCGGCGTGGACGCCGACGCCGGGAACGTAATCGGTCGCGGGTCGGCTGCCCGGACCGTCGGCGGAGAGATCCTGCCCCCACAGCAGAAACTCGATCGCGTGCCAGCCCACGCTGACGTTCGCCTCTCCGCCGCGCTCGTTGGCCAGGGTCAGCGACGTTTCCCCGATCCGCGGGAACCGCTCCACGTCGTGAACGATCCCGGCGGACGGCCGGCCGATCACCGCGTCGATATACGACTCGTCGACCGGCCAGGCGTTCACCAGCGTCTCGACGCCGTCCTGCGGATGGTCGATCGGCCCGTCGTAGAAGCGGAGCGCCTCGGTGAGGCCGTAGAGGCGGCGACCGTCGATCCACGCGCGCCGCGCGGCGGCCAGCGTCGCCTCCGAAGGCGCGCGCACCAGTTCGGCGGCCGCGGCGTCGAGGGCGCGCGCCTTCTCTTCGCACGCCGCGTAGAGGTGGAGGCACCAGTCCGCGTACCCGCGCACCGTCGCGCGGCGCAGGTCGACGGGCGCCGACTCGGCGGCCTGAGCGGCGGCGATCGCCGTCGCAAGGCCGACGGCGACGACGATCCTCGCGGCGCTGCGACGCGACGACGCCACGGTCACCGCGCCTGCGCGGCGGCGCGCTCGACCTGCTCCAGGTACTCCTGGACGTTGTCGCGCGGCTTCAGCGCCTGCGCGCGACGCAGCAGCGGCAGCGCTTCGGCGTAGCGGTTCTTCGACACTAGGAGCTGCGCGTGCCGCACCTTGGCGTCGGCTTCGAACGCTTCGAGCGACGCGGCGCGCTCGTAATGGAAGATCGCCTTTTCCAGCTCGCCGGCGCGCGCCTTCTGCTGCCCGAGAAGGATGAGCGCTTCGCCGTCGAGCGGGTCGAGCGACACGATCTCCTCCAGCACCTTGACCTCTTCGGCGTCGGCGCCGGAAGCGACGGCGATGCGCGCCCGCACCTTGAGGAGGTCGCGTCGGTCCGCGGTGGAAAGCGAGGGGCCGCGACGCTCCTCGACGCCCTCGGCGAGGACCTTCGCCTCCTTGAGCGCTCCTCGCGCCGTCATCGCCTTCGCCGCCCGCAGCGCCCGGTCGGGCGACGCGTTCGGGAACGTGGTCAGCGCTTTGAGATAGGCGTTCGCCGCCAGGTCGAACAGCTCGTGGTTGACGTAGATGTCGCCGAGCATGCTCAGGCTCTCGGCGGTCGACTTGCCGAGGCGGTCGACCAGCTCGTAGTTCTCCGCGGCCTTCATCGGATGGCCGAGTCCGATGTAGGCGTTGGCCTGCAGGAGCCACAGGTCGGCGCGCGCCGGGTCGGATTCGATCAACGACCCGCAGAGCGCCGCCGCGTCGGCGAAGCGCTTCTGCTTGAACAGGCTGCGGGCGAGGCCCATCTTCCAGTCGGGCGTGGCGGGGTCGATCAGGGTCGCCATGCGGTAGGCGGATTCCGCGGACAGGTGGTTCTCCTGGTTGGAGAACGCGTAGCCGAGCAGGCCGTAGGTGACCGCGTCGCCGCCGCCGAGCTCGATCACCCGCGTCAGAGGCTGGGTCGCGTCGGCCCAGGCGCCCTGGCGGACGCGGATCACTCCGAGGTTCTTCCAGGCGCGGCGGAACTTGGGGAACTTTTGAGTCGCCATGGCGTACGCCGCGGCGGCCTCGTCGAGCCGCTCCTGCTGAAAGCGGATGTTGGCGTACATGAAGTCGACGACCGCGCCGGCCGCCGGACCGCGCATCGCGGCGAGCGACCCGGCCGCCTCTTCGAGCTTCTCCGCGGCGATCAACTCGAGGACTCTCTGGAGCTTCTCCCGCTCCGGGAGAGAGACCTTCGGCTCGACTTCGGACTCGGCGAGGTAGCTCTCGACGAACCTCCGGCGGAACGCGGGATCGGCGAAGAACTCCTCGGTCTCGGGCGAGGGGCGCGGCGCCGTCGCCGGCCTCGACTCGGGCTCGGGGTGGGCCGCGAACAACGCCCGCGCCCCGTTCGCTCCGGCGGAGGGTTCGCGCTTCGAGGCGCAGGACGTCGCGACGGCGAGAGTCGCGAGGAGAAAGGCGGCGGATCTGGTCATGACGTTCACTTCCCGGCGAAGGTGACGGGCACGCGCATGCGGAAACGCACCGGCTGCCCCTTGCGCTTGCCGGGTTCGAACTTCCATTGCTTCACGGCGGCCAGGGCGGGACGCTCGAAGACGGGATCGGTCGAGCTCTGCGCGATCGGCTGTTCGACCCGACCGTCGGGTCCGACGACGAAAAGGACGTACACGGTCCCGGCGCCCTTCTTCCGCAGCTCGGGCGTGAGCGCGGGACTCGGCTGGTAGATCGGGCGCGGCTTCTGGTCGAGGTCGGACAGCGAGAAGAGCGCGTCGACGTCCTTCGCGCCCGCGGCGGTCGCCGCGACGACGTCGAGCTTGACGGCGAAGTCGCCTCCCGCCCCGCCCATGCCGGGGCTGAGCGCCAGCTCGAGCTGCGCCAGATCCAGCGGCGGCGCGTTCTCCGAAAGCTCCGGCGGTTTCTCGTCGGGCTTCTCCTCCGGCTCCGCTTCCTTCGGCTCCTCCGGGGCGGGCGGAGGAGGAGGCGTCGGCGCGACGTCGGCGTCGATCAACCGCACGATGTCGTCCTTCGTCCCGCTGATGGCCTGAAGCAGCGGCAGCACGAGGAAGAACCCGCCGGTGAAGACCGCCGCGCCGAGCCAGCACAGGGCGGCCTCGACGACGCGCCACGCGAGAGAAGGTGAGGACTCTTTCACCGGTCAGCCCTTCGTCGCCGTCGCCGCCACGCTGACCTTGAAGGCGCCCGCGAGTTTGGCCTGATCGATGACGCGGACCATCAGACCGGAAGGAGCTGCGGCGTCGGCCTGCACGACGACCGGCGTGTCCTTCTCCTTCTCCAGCATGCGCTTCACCAGCGGCTGCACGCCCGACACGCCGATCTCGCGACCGCCGTACACCACTTCGCCCTTCGCGGTGACCGCCACGAGGATGCTGGTCTTCTCGAGGCGCGCGGCCGACGCCGCCTGGGGCTTGTCGACCTCGACGCCCGACTCCTCGACGAACGTCGTCGTCACGATGAAGAAGATGAGGAGGATGAAGACGCAGTCGATCATCGGCGACAGGTCGATGCCGCCTTCGCCGCCTTCGTCGCTCGAAACGTCCCTGAATCGACCCATGAAGTCCGTCCTTCCCGCCGTCGCTCAGGCGATGCTCGCCGCTTCCGCTTCGCGCTCGAGGCCTTCGGCGTCGGTCGCTCCGTAGGCGCCCTGCCGGCGCCGGTTCCCGTAGATCGACTGCGTGCACACCGTTTCGAGGTGCGCGAGGAACGCCCGATAGCGCGCGTGGGTGCGCGCGAGCTGCCAGGTGAAGAAGAGACCCGGAAGCGCGATCACCAGGCCGGTCTCGGTGGTGATGAGGGCCTCCGAGATGCCCTTCGCGATCTGACCCATGGTCTGCTCGCCGCCCGCGCCTTTGGCGAGCGCGTCGAAGGTGGCGAGCATCCCGGTGACGGTTCCGAAGAGGCCGAGGAGCGGCGCGACCGTCACGCACACGCGCATGACCTTGAGGTCGCGGTCGAACGGCGCGAGCTCGGTGGCGCGGAGGCCGGAGAACGCGGCGGCGACGTCGTCGAGCGTCTCGCCGCGCACGACGAAGTCGATCATCTCTCCGATCGGTCCGCGACGCTCTTCAGGCCGGTCGATCCAGCGGCGCCAGACGCGTTCCGGAGTCGAGCGGAAGCCCTTCATCCGCAGCCTGAGGAACAGCTTCGTCCCGACGGCGAACAGGATGAAGCTCACGCCGGCGATGGCGTACATCGCCCACCCGCCCGCCGTCCAGATCTCGAGCGCGCTCGCCCAGGTCGCGCGCGCATGCCCGAGGAAGCGCTCGAAGCCGGTCTGCATGCCGCCCAAGTCCACGGTTTCGCTCCGCCCGCCCGCTCAGACGCGCGCGAACCCCGCCGCGGCCGACTCCGACGCCCCCGTCGGAGAGGCGCACGCCACGTGGACCGTACGGACCGTCTCGGCGCGGCCGAGGGCGTTCATGAAGGCGATGGCGCTCTTCTCCATGGCGTCGACGTGGGCCTTCGCCTTGCGCGAGAGCAACGCGTGCAGGAGGAGCGACGGGATGGCGACGATCAATCCGTACTCCGTCGTGATGAGCGCTTCGGAGATGCCGCCCGAAAGCGTCTTCGGATCGCCGGTGCCGTACACCGTGATGAGCTTGAAGGTATTCATGATGCCCGTCACGGTCCCGAGAAGGCCGAGCAGCGGCGCGGCCGCCGACGTGATCGCGACGAACGGCAGCATGCGCTGAAGCCGGAGTCTCGATTCCAGCAGCTTCTCGTACATCACCTCTTCGACCAGACCCGACGGCCCGTGCATTTCGGCCACGCCCGCGGCGAGCATCGCGCCGGAGGGGCCGCCGACGCGCGCCGCGGCGCGCGCCGCGCCCTCGCGGTCGCGACGGGAAACCGCGTCGAGCAGATCCTCCATCGCCGCCTTGGACGGCTTGCGCACGAACGCCATGGAAAGCCACTTCGCCACGACGACGATCAGCGCCGCCGCGGCCAGCGCGAAGATGGGCCACATCACCGGCCCGCCCTTCCGCACGTGCTCGAGGAGCGTCTCCTGGGTCTCGGCGATCTTGTGCGCGCCGCCGAACGTGGCGTCGAACGGAAGCGCGCCGTCGGCGCCTTCCGTCAGCCTCCGGGCCGCCTCGGCGTCGGCCGGGTCGGCGAAGGCGACGACGTTGGGCTCCAGCGAGCCCAGCCGCGTCTCCACGGTTCCGACGACCGTTCCGTCGTGCGAGCGGAACACGCCCGCCGGACCGAACATCGCGAACGTCCCCTGGCGAACGAGACCGCCGACGTCCACGGCGGTTCCCTCGAAGCGGTCGCCGCCCAAGGCGCCCTCCAGACGCTCCAGCGACGCGTCGACGAGACCGGCGCGCATTTCGAGCGCCTCCTTCGCGGTCATGTTCGCGCTCTCGGCCGCGAGGCGCGCCTTCTCGATGTCGGGCTTCCAGCGCCGGAGCTCCCCGATGTGCAGGCGCGGCTCGAGACTGTCGGCGTACTCCCCCAGCAGGCCGGAGAGATAGGACACCTCCTCCTCGCGTTGCTTGATCTCGGTGCGCAGGTTCCCGAGCTCGAGCGTGC
>DASPNK010000648.1:0-3982 GCA_035626575.1 Planctomycetota bacterium
GCCGCCGCCGCCGGGATTCGGGCCGCCTGGGAGAAGGAGTGGTCCGCGGCGCTGCGCCGGAAGGACGCCGCGGGGCTCGAACGGCTCGCCGACGCGCCGGCGGTGCGATTCGCCTCGGCGGCGGTCCGGAGTCCGCAACACGCCGAAGCGCTGGCGGCGATGCTGGCGGCCGACGACGCCGCGGCCGCGGCCCGACTCGTGGTCGCCGCGCGCGACCGCGGACTCGACGTCCCCGCCGCTTCCGCCGCCGGTCCGCTGATCGCCGCCGTGCGCGAGCGCCTGGGTGCGGCGGAGACCGCGGCGGCCGCCGAAATCCTGTCCGCGTTCCCGCTCGGCGTCCCCGACGCCGACGCGGAGGCGGCGCGTTTCCGCCTCGGCCTTTGGGCGTGGGGGAAGGCGCGGGACGCGCGTCGACGCGGGCTCGCCGGCGCGGCCCGGGCCCTCGACGCGGAGGTCGACGGTCTCCTGCCGCGATGTTCGCGGCGCGACGCCGAGCGCAAGGAGGCGGATAAGGCCCGCGCCGCGCTGGCCGGGGCGATCGCCGAAGCGCGGGGCCTCTGCGCCGCGGGACGCATGAAGGCGGCCCGGGAACGCCTCGCGTCGGCCGCCGCGGACGTCGCGCCCGATCACGCGGCGCGCGACGTGCTCGCCGCGCTCGACCACGAGCTGGAACGCGACGAAGACTCGTTGCGGGAAGCGCGGGAGGCGCTGGCGCGGCGCGACCTCCGGACGGCGCGCCGCCTCGCCGCGGCGCTGTCGTTCCGCCGCGCCGACCTGGGCGAGGCGGAGCTCCTGCTCCACGAGATCGAGGAGCGCGCCGATCGGGCCCTCCGCGAAGGGCTCGAAGTCGAGCGCCGGACGGCGGCCGATCCGCCGCGACGCCGCCCGACGCGCGGCGTCGTCCCGCTGCCCGCCGGGGAGCCGTTCATCCTGCGCGTCGAGAGCGAAGGCGACTGGCTGTTCCACCCCGCGGCGTCGCTTTGGATCGGCGGCGCGGGAGACGCCGACGCCGACCTCCGGGTCCCGGCGGCGGTCTCCTCCCGGCACGCGCGCCTCGACCGCGACGCAGGCCCCGACGGCGTCTTCCGTTGGCGCCTCGCGGTCGGCCCCGGTCGGTCCGCGACGGTCAACGGCGCGTCCGTGACCGAGGCGACGCTGTCGGACGGCGACGTCGTCGCGCTCGGGCGCGCCTTCGCCTTCACCTTCCGGCGGCCGTCGCCGACGAAGGCGGCGGCCGGCCTCAAACTCCACGGCGACGCGACCATCCAAGGGTGCTCCCGCGTCGTGCTGTTCTGCGAGGAAGGGCGGCTCGGCGCGGTGGTCGCCGGCGCCGCTCCGGAAGCGGTCGTCCACCTGAGGTCCCACGACGAGTCGTTCGACGTCTTCCGCGCCTCCGACGGGGACGCCCGCGGGACGCTCTTCGTGCGCAGCCCTCTGGGCGTGGCCGCGGGCGACGACGGCGAGCGGGCCCAGGTGCGCGCCGAGGGCGGCATCGTGTACTCCGCGGGGGCCTGCCGGTTCTACTTCGATCCGGCGCCGCCGGACCGGCGTTGAGCCTTCGGGGGCGCGAACGCGACCCGCGGCGGAATATCGGAGGCGCGCCCCGAAACGGCGTCCCACGCTTCGGAGGACCGGCCGTGATGCGAACGCCCTCGATGTTCTGTCTCCTCGTCGCCGCGCTCGCCGCGCAGGATGCGGAGCCGACCCTCGCCCGCGCGGCGGCCGCGGCGGCCCGGGTCGCGGCCGACGAGCTTCCATGGCGCGCCCCGGAGGCGAGGGCCCTGCGCGTGATCGCCGCCGACGCGGGCTCGCGCGCGGCGGCGGAGGCGACGGCGCGGGCCCTCGCCGCGAAGGGGTTTCGGCTCGCGCGCGAAGCGGGGGACGGCGTGGTCGAGGCGACGGTGGAGGTCTCCAGGACCCGCGAGGGGCGGACGTTGACGCTCCGCTGCGACGAGGCGAACGCCTTCGCGGCGCGGTGCGAATACGGCGCGGCCGACTGGGTCGACGCGCGGAGCGGCCGCGACCTGGTGATCGAAGGGCCGGAGGCCGCCGACCGCGGCGCCGCGCTCGACGCCGCGCGCCGGGCGCTCGAACGGACGCTCGCCGAGCGCTTTCCGACGCTCTACGGCGTCTCCAAACCGGAGCGCGCGGTCCGCTTCGAGCCGGCGGAGCGCTTCGTCGCGGCGCGCGGCGAAGGCGCCGAGCGCGTCTATCGCGCGTACCTGCGGGCGCCGGTGGACCTGGAGCGCGCGGAGCGCCTCGAAGCGAAGAGCCGGCGCCACGCCGCGCGGATTCCCTGGATCCGGGGCGCGGTCGTCGTCGGCGCCGCGGCCGTCTGCTTCGGGCTCTTCCGATGCGCGGACTGGATCACGCGCGGCTGGCGCACGCGCACGCTCGCGGTTCTCTTTGGTAGCCTCTTCGTCGCGATCGTCTTCGGGCTGGGGTTCCGGCCGTGACCGCTCCGCCGCTCGAAGCGCCGGTCGCCGAACCGACGCGCGCCATGGACTGGGAAGGGTTCTTCCGACGCTTCCGCGAGGCGGACTTCGTTCCGGGCTACCAGCTCGAGAACAAGCTCGGGGGCGGCGTGTTCGGCGAGGTCTACCGCGCGCGCAAGCTGTCCATCGGCAAGTCGTACGCGATCAAGTTCCTCAAGCCCGCCGACGCGTCCGCGCGCGACGACCTCCTGCGGGAGATCCGCTCCGTCGAGCACTTCGCGCAGGTCGATCACCCGCACCTGGTCTCCGTCGAGGATCGCGGGGAGGTGCTCGGGATTCCGTACATCGTGATGAACTACGCCGGCGACGAAACGCTGAAGACGCGCCTCGCCGAAGGCCGGATGCCGCCCGCGCGCGCCTACGACGTGTTCCGCCAGATGCTCGAAGGCGTCGCCGCGCTGCACGCGCGGTCGCTGGTGCACTTCGACCTCAAGCCCGCCAACGTGTTCCTCAAGGGCGACGTCGCGCGGGTCGGCGATTACGGGTTGTCCAAGCTGATCACCGATTCCGCGCGCACGCTCTCCATGGGGCGCGGCACGCCGGCGTACATGGCGCCGGAGATGCTGCGGCGCCGCGGCGACGCGCGGTCGGACGTCTATTCCCTCGGCGCGATTTTCTTCGAGATGCTGGCCGGCGAACCTCCGTTCCGCGGCGACTCGGAGTGGGAGGTGCTCAAGAAGCACGAGACCGCGCCGGTGACCTATCCCGACCACGTGCCGCCGCCGCTCCGCGCGGTGCTCGAGCGTGCGCTCGACAAGGCGCCCGAGCGCCGTTTCGCCGACGCGGGCGAAATGGCGGCGGCCTTCGACGCGGCCGTCCGGGCGCTCGACTCGGGCGTTGCGCACGACGCGTCGTCGCGCGCCGCTCCGACGCCGCCCGGCGCTTTCGCCGGCGCGGGCCGAAGGATCGGGGAGGCGCTCGGCGCCGGCGCCCTCACCGCCGAGCACACGCTCGAAAAGGTGCGCACCGGCGTGCAGGAGATCCTCCACTCGCTGCGCGCGGAGACGTCGACGGCCGTCGCGGCGGCGCGCGACACCTACCGGCGGCGGCGCGCGACCTCGCCCGCGGCCGCGGCCGCGGCGCCAGCGCTCGACGCGCTCGCTTACGGGCTCGCGGAGGACGCCGTCGCCCCGCCGCGGCGCCGCGGTCCGCTGAGGCGCTTCGTACGGCTGGTTTTTGCGCCGTTTCGCTTCCTCGTGCGGCTGTTCGACGACCTCGTCACGCTCTGCATGACGGTGGTCCTCGTCGGCGCGCTGTGCCTCGTCGCGGAATTTGTTCTGCGAAAGACGGTCGGGTAACGTCGCGCCCGTGGCGGCGACGGATTTCTCGATCGATCGGCTGCAGCGCCTGGACGACGGGGAGTGGGCGAAGCTCAGGGCGGCGTACCACGACCGCATCTACGGCTTCGTCAAGCGGCAGGTCAATCACCCCGACTGGGCCGAGGACCTCGCGCAGGAGACGTTCCTCGGCGCCATCCGCGGCATCGC
>DASPNK010000649.1:0-6559 GCA_035626575.1 Planctomycetota bacterium
CCGCTCCCGCTCTTCGGCGGCTTTTCGAAGCGCGTCTTCCGTGCGTCCCATCTCGCTCTCCCCGCTCCGCCGCCTCAGGTGGTGCGCCCGCCGAAGAACGGCAGTCGCAGGAACGTGCGCCGGGGCGCGGTCGCGCCGCGCTCCGCCGCCAGCTCGCTCTTCGATTTGAAGTTCCAGTCCGGGCCTTCGATCTCCCGGATGCCCGCGAGCACCGTCTTCTGATCGATCTTCTTTTCGTCTTCGGTGAAGCCCACCAGCAGGGCCTTGTCGCAGACGAGGTTGATCAGGCGCGGCACGCCCCCCGAATAACGCCAGACCGCTTCGAGCGCCTTGTCGGTGAACTTCGCGCCATGCAGCGGCCCCGCGACGCGGAGGCGGTGCAGCACGTACTCCCGCGTCTGATCCTGGTCGAGCGGCTTCAGGTGGAACCGGAAAGCGATGCGCTGGCGGAGCTGCCGGAGGCTCGGGTGGTCGACCGAGTCCCTGAGCTCGGGCTGCCCGATCAGCAGGATCTGCACCAGCTTCTCGGTCTCCGTCTCGAGGTTGGAGATCAGCCGCACTTCTTCCAGCGTCGACAGCGGAAGGTCCTGCGCCTCGTCGATCAGGAGGACGACGTTGCGGTCCTCCGCGAGCCGGGCGATGAGGAACCGGTTGATCCGGTCGAGAAGCTCGACGCGGTTCGGCTTGGCGTCCTCGATGCCGAATTCCTTCGCCACCGCGAGGAGCAGCTGCACGCCGGTGAGCCGGCTGTTCGTCACCGTCGCGGTGACGGTGCGCGGGTCCAGCTTGCGCAGGAGCGCGCGCGTCAGCGTCGTCTTCCCCGCGCCCACTTCGCCCGTCAGCACGGCGAAGCCCTTCCGCGCCTCGACGGCGTAGGTCAGCTGCGCCAGCGCCTCGACGTGCGCCGAGCTGGGGAAGAAGAACGAGGTGTCCGGGACGTTCGCGAACGGCGGGCGTTCGAACCCGTAGAAGGCTTCGTACACGCCGCGCCCCTACTTCCCGTAGACCTTCCGCATCACGTCGGTCACGGCGCGCGGGAGATCGCCGCGCATCGATTTCGAAAAGAAGGCCACGTGCACGTAGCCGAGGACGGCGAGCAGCACGATCACGACGGCGAACGTCGTCCCTCGTCGACGGCGCCGCGCCGCCTCTTCGCGCCGCGTCTGCACCGGCTTCAACTCGCCGAGCAGCGGCACCGCCAGCGTGTAGCGGACCTGGTTCGGCGTCGTGAACGCCGGCGCGGTGAACTCCTTCAGGAACGCGAGGCCCGCGCCGACCAGCAGGCCGACGAAGGCGCCGATGCCGATGAACATCGGGATGTTCGGCGACACGGGCGCGGTGTCGCGCGCGGAGTCGGGGTCGGGCGCCTCGAGCGTCGTGAAGAAGCTCGCCATGTTCTCGATGCGCTGGAAGACCGTCCTGAAGTTGTTGTACTGGAACGTCAGCGTCGCGAGCCGTTGCTCCGCGTTGTCGCGGCGCGATTTCCGCTCCGAGTACTCCGTCTGGAACTCGGGCAGGGCTTCGATCTGACGGTCGTAGTCGTCGAGCTCCGCCTTCAGGCGCGCCATCGACGCGGCGTAGCGTGTGACGTTGCCTTCCGCCTTCTTGATGTCCGACTCGAGCTGGTCGTAGAGCGGATTCGGGCCGCTGGTGGTCGCGCCGACGGTGAAGCGCTCCATCTGCCCGAGCTTGACCTTGGCGTTCTGCAGCTCTTCCGACAGGCGGCGGATGGAGGGGTGATGCGGCGTGCGGACCTTCTCGCTCTTCTCAAGCTCGGACTGCAGCTGATCGACGTATTTCGCCTGCTCGGCCCACACCGGATTGACCGCCTCCTGCGTGGTGAGCGTCGTTTCGCGCGCGGTGTCGGCGAGCTTGCCCCGCAGATCCGCCACCAGCTCCTCTTCGCCGAGCTTCTTCGCCTCCTCTTCGGCGAACTTCGCCGCCGCGCCCGCGCGCGCCTCGCGCAGCCCGCGGACATACTCGTCGGCCGAGCCCCAGGCGCCGCCGCCCCGCTGCTGGAAGCTCTTGAGCGCGGCGAGGGCGGCCTTGAACTCGGTCTCCGCCGCCTTGTAGTTCTTCTCCACCTCGAGGTATGCCGAACGGACGGCGGACTGGTACCGCCTGCCGAACTCGTCCTCGTACTTCACGCGGATGGCGTTGACGAACTCCGCGACCTTGCGCGCATCGCGCCCGCTGTAGGCGACGGCGATCAGGTCCGGCCCGACCTTCTGCTCCTGCTTGGAGACCTCGACGTGGTCGAGGACGTACTTGACGAGGAGCAGGTATTCCTTCGGATCGGTCGGGTTGTAGCCCTCGGTGATGCCGTGCTTGTCGATCAGTTCCTTCAGGAAGTCGACGCGCACGATGTCCTGCTTGACCGTCGTCAGCATCGGCTTGTGCGGCGGCATCATCGACTTCGACACCGCGCCGAGGACGACCTCCGGGTCGTCGACGCGCATCAGAGTCGTCGCCTTGTACTCCTGCGGCAGGAGGAACGCCGTCGCCGTCGCCGCCAGGGTCACGAGGATGAACGGCACGAGGATCACGCTCGTGCGGCGCGTGACGACGGTCAGGTAGTCGGCGACCTGCGGCCCGAAGGCGCCCTCGGGCTCGACGGCGGCGGGATAGGCGGACGGCGCGACTTGCGCGGTGTTGGTCATGACTCAGGGACCGTAGTAGCCGTAGGCGCCGCCGACGTCGTCGCCGCTGATCACGCGCACCGCGCGATCCGCCGAGACGATGGTGTTGCTGATGCGGAGCAGCCCGGTGAAGGGCAGCGACACGCCCTGCGCGAGCTCGTTGAGCCGGCCCCAGAAGGTGGTCGGCACGTAGACGATGTCGTTGGGCTTGACCTGGACGTTGGCGCCGGTCCTGCCCGTGACCGCCATCTCCTTCACGTTGACGACGCGGACGATCGGATTCCGCGGGTCGGGCGTGATGACTTTGATGTGGTGCTCGTCGTCGAGCAGGGTCGACGGCGCGCCCATGTTCACCCACACCTCGAAGACCGTGAGGTCGCCGGTGTGCGGCACTTTGCGGCCGAGCAGGCCGCCCACGCTCGGGTTGTGGGCGAACACGTAGTACGACCGGCTGACGATCTGGCCTTCGCCGACCGACACCGAGAACCCGGGGCGCAGGAACACCGACAGCTTGTTCTCGAACTTCTGTCGGATCTGAGAGGCCGTGAGCCCCGCGGCGTCGATGTCGCCGAGGATGTGCACGAAGATCTTCCCGTCGGGCCGGATGACGTACGGCCCTTTGAACTCGGGCGCGTTGGAGACGTCGACCAGCACCTCGTCGCCCACCCCGAAGGTGAACTCGCCCGGCTCGCGGTTGTCGGGCGGATACAGCGAGCCGAAGCCCTTCGTGTTCGCGTCGTCGCCCAGCTCCTCGAACGTGCTGGTCGGACCGTGCATCGAGCACCCTCCCGCGAGGAGGAGGGCCGGCAGCAGCGCGAACCCGAGCCTGCGGCGCACGGCGTGGAACACGGTGATCTCCTCGAGGCGAACGGCGGCGGGCGCGCTTCCGCCGGAACGCCGCAAAGGCGTCCCGCCGGGTCGGATCCGGCCCTCTTCCGGGAACGCCGATCGCCCGATCGACGGTCCATCCGGCTTTTCGGCGCGCCGACTCTCGAAAGTGAAGCGAACGGCGGAGGGGGGCATTCGACGCGGCATGATAACGGCGTCGAGGCCCGGAACGACGCTCGTCGTCGAGGTCGGAAAACGGCGCATAGATCGAAACGCCCCCGGCTTACGCCCGCAGGGCTCCGCCGGCGCGAAGCGGCCGGCGCCGTCGCTCAGGTCTTGTCGGGACGGGGCAGCGGTTCGGGTCGGGGGCCGGTCAGGTTGTATTTGAAGATGGCCCAGAGGGCGGGAAACCCGTCCTTCCAACTGATCTTCTTCCCTTCGCTGAAGTCCCGTCCGCTGTACGAGATCGGCACCTCGTACACGCGGGCGCGCATCCGCGCGACCTTGGCGGTGATCTCCGGCTCGATGCCGAACCGGTCGCACGTGAGGTCGAGACGGTCCACCACGGCGCGGCGGAAAACCTTGTAGCAGGTCTCCATGTCCGTGAGGTTCAGGTTGGTGAAACAGTTGGAGACGAACGTGAGGAAACGGTTCGCGACGTAGTGGAAGAAGAGGTGGACGCGGTGCGGGCCGCCGAGGAACCGCGAGCCGAACACGACGTCGGCGCGCCCGTCGAGGATCGGCCCGATGAGCGTGAAGTACTCCCGCGGGTCGTACTCGAGATCGGCGTCCTGGATGAGCACCACGTCGCCCGTCGCCGCCTTCAGCCCGGTGCGGACGGCGGCGCCTTTGCCGCGGTTCGACTCGTGGCGGAGCACGCGCAGGTTGGGATGGCGCTTCTGCAGCTCGAGCAGCAGGCGGTGCGACCCGTCGCGCGAGCAGTCGTCGACGGCGACGATCTCCTTCTCGAGGTCGACCGCCTGCACGCGGCGGACGATCTCCTCGAGCGTCCGCTCTTCGTTGTAGACGGGCATCACCACGGACAGGAGCATCGGCGGGGCCTTTCGCGGTCGAGTCGGCGGAGGTTACTGCGCGCCGCGGGCGCGCCAAACGCCGCCCGCGTGCGGCGCCCGGAACGCACGCGAGGTCGCGGCGCGGCGCCGGGCGCCGCGCGCCCGTTCACCTTCCCGCGGCGCGGAACCAGGCGACGGTGGCCTTCAGCCCCTCCTCGAGCGACACGGCGGGCTGATAGCCCAGTTCGCGCCGCGCGAGGCCGATGTCGGCGAGGGAGTGCTTGACGTCGCCCGCCCGCTCCGGCTCGTAGCGCGCGTCGGGTTTCGTCCCCATTTCGACGGCGATGACGCGCAGGAGCTCGTTCAGCGTGGTGCGGACGCCGTTCCCGACGTTGAAGACGCGCCCGCCGAGGCCGTCGCGCTCCGCCGCGAGCAGGTTCGCGCGGACGGCGTTGGCGACGAAGGTGAAGTCCCGGCTCTGCTCCCCGTCGCCGTAGATGGTCGGCCGCTCGCCGCGGCGGAACGCGTCGACGAAGCGCGGGATCACCGCGGCGTACGCGGAGTCGGGGCGCTGGCGCGGGCCGAAGATATTGAAGTACCTGAGCGCGGCGCACTCCATGCCGTAGACGCCCGAGTAGACGCGGCAGAGCGTCTCGCCGTAGAGCTTGTCGGCGGCGTAGGGACTCTTCGGCGCCGGCGGCATCGACTCGATCTTGGGCAACGTCGGCGTGTCGCCGTAGGCCGACGACGACGCGGAGTAGACGACGCGCGTCACCCCCGCCTCGCGGGCCGCCGCGAACACGTGAAAGGTCCCTCGGACGTTGACGTCGAAGGACGTCGCCGGGTCTTCGATCGAACGCGGCACGCTGGGCATCGCCGCGAGGTGGAAGACGACGTCGCGGCCGCGGCACGCGGCGCGGACCGCCTCGACGTCGCGGAGGTCGCCTTCGACCGTCTCGATCGCCCGCGCGACGCCGGCGAGATTCGACCGCTCGCCGGTGGAGAAGTTGTCGAAGACGCGGACGTCGTCGCCGCGCGCGACGAGGGCGTCGACGAGGTTCGATCCGATGAAGCCGGCGCCGCCGGTGACGAGGCACTTCATGCGCGCTTCCCTCCGCCCATCCCGCGGCCGTACCGTTCGAGCAGGATCGCCGCGATGCGCTCCGAGGCGCGGCCGTCCCAAAGGTCGGGCGTCCGCGTCGGGGCGGGCGCCGCGCGCACCGCCTTCAGGGCTTCGTCGCGCACCCGCGCCGGATGCGAGCCCACGAGGCGATTCACGCCCGCCTCGGCGGTCGCGGGGGGCTCGGTGTTCTCGCGGAGCGTGAGGCACGGCACGCCGACGACGCACGCCTCCTCCTGCACGCCGCCGGAGTCGGTGAGCAGCACTTTCGCCCGATCCATCAGGGCGAGGAAGTCGAGATACCGGAGCGGCTCGCACACCACGAACCCGGGGCGCCGCGCGAGGTCCACGCCCGCATCTTCGAGGCGTCGGCGCGTGCGCGGGTGGGCCGGGAAGACCAGCGGGCACTCTGCGGCCACCGTCGACAACGCATCGATCAGCGGGAGCAGCGTCGCCGGGTCGTCGACGTTGGACGGGCGGTGGAGGGTCAGCACGCCGTACTTCCGCGGCTCGACGCCGAGGCGCGCCGTCACGTCGCTGCCGCGAGCCTTCTCGCGGAAGCGGAGCAGCGTGTCGATCATCACGTTGCCCGTCAGGAAGCAGCGCGACGGATCGACGCCCTCCCGCGCGAGGTTCTCCATGCCCGAACGCTCGGTCACGTAGAGCGTGTCCGAGATGGCGTCGGTGAGGACGCGGTTGATCTCCTCGGGCATCGTCCGGTCGAAGGACCGAAGGCCCGCTTCGACGTGCGCCGTCGGCACGCCCTTCTTCACCGCGACCAGCGCGCAGGCGATGGTCGAGTTCACGTCCCCCACCACGCACAGCACGTCGGGCTTCGCCTCGTCGAGCGCGGGCTCGAAGCGCTGCATGATCTCCGCCGTCTGCGTCGCGTGCGTCCCCGAGCCGACGCCGAGGTTGCGCCACGGATCGGGGATCTCGAGGTCGGCGAAGAAGCTGTC
>DASPNK010000650.1:0-3848 GCA_035626575.1 Planctomycetota bacterium
CGTCGTCGCGACGGAGCTGGCCCAGGTCGTGCTCGCCGGAACGGTGACGGGCGGCGTCGGGCCGTTCAGTTATCGCTGGACGAAGCTCGACGGACCGCCCTGCGCGGTGAGCGGCGGCACGACGGCGGCGGCGTCGTTCCAGGCGCCTCCGGTCGGCCCCGCCGGCGTCGACCTCACGTTCGGCCTCGAGGTGACCGATCTCGGCGTCACGACGTTTACGTCGACGCACTACGACACGGTGACCGTACACGTGGTGAACAGCGCCAACGCGGTCCCGGTCGCCAACCCGGGCCCGGCGCGCAGCGTCGTCGCGGGGGAATGGACCGTGCTCGACGGCACGGCGTCGACCGACGCCGACCAGCATCCGCTGACGTACTTGTGGACCTGCACGACGCCGTCGAGCCCGGCGCAGAACCTCGGCCAGTACGTCCCGCAGGGGACGTCCGCCGCGGCGCAGACGCCGTGGCGCGCGCCGAACGTGACGTCGACCACGACGTTCGTCTTCCAGCTCGCGGTCTCCGACAACGAGGCGACGGGGACGGCGACGCTCTCGCTCACCGTCACGGCGCCGCCGCCGTCGTTCTCCGGATCGGCGACCTCCATGGCGCCGTACCGCCAGGAGCTGACCGCGGCCGAGGCGCGGCACCTGCTGCGCCGCATGGGCCTCGGGTGGCACCCGTCCGACGTCGCGGCGACGGTGGCGCAGTCGAAGACGCCCGGCGTCGGGTTGTCGGGGATCGTCGACGCCGCGCTGGCCACGCCGCAGATCGCCGCGGTCGCCGACGAGGCGATGAACTACGCCCCGCAGATCGCGAGCCCGACCGCGGGCGTGCCGCAGTTCAACCAGCCGTTCGACCCGTACCCGAGCCTGACGACGGCGCAGATCGAAGCCCACTGGCTGATCCACGCGTTCCGGTCGCCCGCCGCCCTCCGCGAACGGACGGCGCAGATGCTCCACGGGCGCCTCGCGGCGAGCGTGCGCAACCTGCCGGACGGCAAGAGGCACTGGAGCCTTCTCCACGCCGACATGCTGCGGCACGGCGTGGTCGTGCCCGGCACGTCGAACCTCGTGGCGGGGACCGGGCCCTTCGGCGACTGGCGCACGATGCTGCTGCACTTCGCCCGCGACCCGGTGACGCTCAGCTTCATCGACGGATTCGACAATCTGCGCTTCGCGCCCAACGAGAACTTCGCGCGCGAGTTCTTCGAGCTGCACGCGCTCGGGATCCTCGACGAGAACGGCGTGCCCATTTACGGCGAGAGCGACGTCAAGGAGTCGGCGCGCGCGTTCACCGGCTGGCGGCCGGTGTGCTACGCGCTGAATCCCGCGAAGCCGGCGTCATGCGAGCCGAGCTTCTCGCTGCCGTTCCACGACAACGGGCTGAAGACGATCCTCGGGTCCGCCCCGACGAACTTCGACGACCAGGGCGTGGTCGATCTCGCGCTCGACTACGACGGCGGCGACAACGCGGCGCGGCGGCTGGCGCGGCTTCTGATCGGGCACTTCGTCACCGAGACGCCGGATCCGGCCCTCGTGACGCAGTTGAAGTCCACGATCCTCGCCAACGACTGGGATCTCGAGCCCGTGCTCGCGACGCTCCTCAAGAGCGAGGCGATGTTCTCGGCGTCCGCGCGCAAGGCGATCGTGAAGAGCCCGCTGGAGCTGGCGCTCGGCGCGACGAAGACGCTGCGCACGCCGCTGCAGACGCGCGACATCGTCACCGGCTCGTCGATGTGGTCGCACCTCAAGCTGCTGCAGCACCGCCCCGGCAACCCGATCGACGTGAACGGCTGGCCGCGCGACGTGGAGTGGGCCGACGACTACATGCTGGTGCGGCGCTCCGAGCTCCTGCGGAAGATCGTCCTGGTCAGCCGCACGCCGACGCCGCCCGTCGGCGGCGCGACGCCCGACTACCCGGGCGTCGCCGCGACGCCGGTGGCTCTGTCGGCGTTCCTGCCGCCTCCGACGGCGCGGAAGAGCGACGAGACCGTGCGCCTGCTCGAGGAGATCTTCGACGTCGACCTCAAGGAGACGACCGGCACGGGCGGCTCGACGTCCGAGTTCCTCGCCGCGAAGAACCTGCTCGACACGTTGACCATCGGGTCCGGCGGCTGCCCGTCGAACGCTCCGTTCGACGGCGATTGCCCGCAGCACGCGGACCGGCTCTGGAGCCTCGTGATGCTCTTCTTCGAGCATCCCGAGTTCGCTCGCCTGTGACCTTCCAGAACACGACGGACCCGTCCCCGAGATCCCGGATGAGCACTCCCGACCGCGGCGCCACGCGCCGCTCCTTCCTGAAGTCGGCCGCCTTCGGCCTGGCCGGCGCCGCGCTCGCGCCGCGCCTCTTCGCGACGCCGCGCGCGGCGGCGACGGCCGCGGCGATCGTCGCGCCCCGCAAGCTGGTGCTCATCAACCTCGAGGGCGGTTACGACGCGCTCAACCTGCTGCCGCCGCTCACCGGCGCCGTCGCGACGAGCTACAAGGCGCAGCGTCCGGTCCTCGCCGTGCGGTCGCCGGTCGTCGGACAGCCGGCGCCGCTGGTGCAGCCGATCCCGCTGCCGGGCTCGTCGGCGTTCGGGCTTCACCCGTCGCTCGGCGTGATCTCGACCGAGTTCGCCGCCAACAAGTGCGCGATCGTGCAGAAGGTCGGGCTTCCCGGCGTCCAGCTCTCGCACTTCAAGGCGCGCGACATCATGGCGGCGGGCCGCGCCGACGTCAGCGTGACCGACCCGCGCGGCTGGCTCGGCCGACTGTCGGACGCGCACTTCGCCGACTCGTCGGGCGTCATGGGCGTCGGCGTCGGCGCGCACCCGGTGTTCAACGCGTCGACGATCAAGCCGGCGGTGATCACCAATCTGTCGAACTTCTCGGTGCAGGCGCTGATCGGCAGCAGCGAAACCAACGCGCGCCGCGCGGCGCTGCTCGGCATGTGCGACCAGTCGTTCGCGGGCGAGCACCGCATCCCGAAGACGTTCCGCGAAAAGACCGTCAGCGGGTCGAATCTGTCGGCGCAGCTCTCGACCGCGCTGGCGTCGGTGTCGCTGCCGTCGCTCGCCGGCAACCCGCTGGCCTACGGCGATCCGGCGACCGAAAATCTCGCGAGCTCGCTTCCGGACATCGCGAAGCTCATCGCGGCGCCGGGCCTCGCGAGCCGCGTCTTCTACACGTCGACCGGCGACTTCGACACGCACGGCTACGAGGAGGAGCAGGGGCCGGCCAACAAGCCCACGCTCACCGGCCGCCTCAGCGCGGTGATGACGGCGCTCGGCGCCTTCATCGGCGACCTCAAGTCGGGCGCGATCAACCAGTGGTCGAACACGATCATCGTGCTCTACACCGAGTTCGGCCGCCGCAACGCGGAGAACCTCACGCGCGGCACCGACCACGGACGCGGCTTCCACGCCTTCGTGCTCGGCGGCCCCGTGATCGGCGGCCTGAAGGGCGCGACCGTCACGGCGAACGACCTCGACGCGTCCCTCGGCAACGAGAACCTGCCCGCCCAGATCGACTACCGCGGCCTGTTCAAGAAGCTGGTGCAGGACGGCCTGCAGCTCGACCCGACCCCGGTGATCGACGACTACACGCCGGCCCCCGGCGAGCCGAGCTACACGCTGTTCTGAGCCGGCGGGCGCGCCGTCGACGCGCGCGCGCCGAATTGCGGCGGCCTTGTCGCCGAGCTGCGCCGACGGCGACCGCGGCAGTTCCTTCGCGCGCTTCGCGTGCGAAGGAACTGCGCTCCGCACGCCGGCCGGAAGACCGAGTCGAACGCAGGACTTCGCACCGCGCAAAGAAGCGACGCTACGGAGAAGCGACGCGACGCGAAGCAGCGCCGAGACGCGAAGGAGCG
>DASPNK010000651.1:0-11098 GCA_035626575.1 Planctomycetota bacterium
GCCCGCGCCGCCGCCCGGCGCGGAGCCCGCGTACTTCCTCGTCGCCGGCCCCAAGGCGTCGGCCGTCGCCGACGCGACGTTCGCCCGCCTCGGCGTGCGCGCGCGGGATCTCGAAGTGTCCCGGGGCCCCGCCTTCAAGACCGGGGGCGCGGGAGGCGCGGCGCGGACCCGGCTGGTCGAGGCCGAAGGGCGTCCCGAGGTCCTCGCGGCGCTCCTCGACGCGCTGCGCGCCGAAGGGCTGACGGCGTCGACGTTCGGCGACCGCGCGGATGCGGAGAAGGACGGATTCACGCGGGCGGCGGCGTCCCGTCCGACGGCCGGGCGCCCGCCGGCGAAGTCCGCCGAGGCGTCCGTGCAGCGCGTTCTCCTGGTCGTCGTCGAGCGCTGAGCCGCGGGAGCCCGGCCGCCGTCCGGCCGCCGATCGATCGCACCGTCGAAAAATCCGCGAAACTCGGGGCGGAAGGTTTGACTCCTGCGCGGTTTTCCGCCGATGGAGGGTCCGGGTCACGTCGCGAGACGCGCCTTTTGTGGAGCCCGACCACGTCTAAGATCCCGGCCCGAGCGGCCGCTTACGGCGTTTTCGGCCTCCGGCGGCGCCCGCCGCCGGAACGCAAGGGTCGTCGCCTCCTCCAGTTTCCTCCGACCGGGATGCCGCCCATGGGGACCAAGCGCGTTTCCGCCGAAGAGACTCAGCCGCAGCCGGAGCCGGCCGTCGCCGTCGGCCGCCAGGCCCGTCTCACTCCCGCCGAGTCGCGTGCGCAGGAGCGCCGCGTGAAGGGTGCGGAGGTGCGCCGGAAGTACGACTTCTCGGTGATCCGCAAGCTCCGGCACGAAAAAGGGCTGACGATCGAGAAGTTCGCCAAGGCGTGCGGACTCTCCTACGCGCCCGTCTCGCGCATCGAGACGAACCTCATCAAGCCGAACCTCGACACGCTGGACAAGATCGCGGAAGGGCTCGGAATCACCACGCACAGCCTCGTCGCCCTCGCCGAGAAGCGCGACGTGGAGCAGCAGTCGGCGCAGGAGACCCGTTCGGGCGGCATGACGCTCGGCGTCGCGCGCTACGAAGGCGTCGAGATCCTCACCGGCGTCGTCAGGAAGGGCCAGACGTCGGGCGACTTCGAGTACCGCAACCAGAACGTGGTCTCGCTCACCGTGCTGTCCGGCAAGCTTCAGGTCGCGGTGAACGACAAGTCGCGCGACGTCGCCGCGGGCGAGACCCTGCACTTCGAGGCCTCGTTCCCGCACCGCTTCGTCGCCGCCGAAGACGCGGCGTTCGTCGCCGTCCTCCACCCCCGGCGCTGAGACCGGCGCGCCGGGCGAGCCCCCGGCGCCGCGCGCGTCAGCGCTTCTTCGCGGCCGCGGCGTCCATCGCCAGGCGGAAGCCGGTGACGACGGTGAGGTCGTGGGCCGCGCGGCGGCGCCACACCCAGTGCGTCGACACGTCCTCCTTGCCGATCAGCATGGAGCCGCCGCGCACGATGACGTTCTGCGTCGCGTCGATCTTCTGCGGATCGACGTCGCGCCCGCTCTCGTAGGTCATCGTCCACTCTTCGGCGTTGCCGGCGAGGTCGAGGTGGCCGAACGGACCGCGGCCGGCCGGCAGCGATCCGACGTCCAGCAGCTTGCCGGCGCCGTGCTCGCGGTCGTTGGCCGACTCGGGGCGGTACTCCGGTCCCCACGGGTAGCGGAGCCCCTGAGGCCCTCCCGCCGCGGCGCACCATTCCGTTTCCGTCGGGAGACGCGCTCCGCGGGCCGTCGCGTAGGCGACGGCCGAGCCCAGCTCGATGCCGACGATCGGCGTGTTCTTCTGCTCGTCCGAAGGCGCGGGCTCACGCGCGCCTTCGGGGATCGACCAGAGCGGGACCCGGCGGTCGGGATCGGTCGGCAGGTGGGTCGGTTTGACCGCGGGCTCGAGCGTGCGCCACCAGGCGTGGTACTCGGCGTGGGTCGTCTCCCGGACCGCGATGAAGACGTCCGCCGCCAGCGTCACCTGCTTGCGCGGCTGCGGGCTGGTCTTGGCGAAGCCCTCCGAGGCGTTCCGGTAGTAGGCGCCCGCGGGCACCCGGGCGAAGCCTTCCGGCGCGCCGCGCTGGTAGGCGAGGACCGGATCCTTCGCGACGTCGAGGTCCCACTTCGCCTCGGCGGCCGCGCCGACCGCTTTCCGATACTGGTCCGCTTCGGGAAGCGCCTGCGACAGCGCGGTGTTCCAGACCTCGTGGAACGGGACCGGAGCGAGCAGTTCGGCCAGAGTGCGCTCGGCGACCGCCTTGGGCTCCCAGTTCGCCTGCGCGCCTTCGGTCTCGGCCGCGACGGTCTGGAGGCGCGTCAGCAGGTACGGCGTCAGCGCTTTCAGCGCGGGCGTTTCGAGGCGGCCGAGCGCGACGCCTCCGTCCTTCTTGAAGTACGCGGCGGCGGCCGCGACCCGGGTCGCGCCCTTCTTCGCGCCCAGCTCTTTGGACAGCGGGCCGACGACGGGCTCGAGCACCCGGCCCAGCTCGGCGATCCACGCCGCGCCCGCCTCGCCGCGCGCCGCGTTCGTCGCCTGCTCGAGCTCCTCGTAGCGGCGGCGCGTCGCGGTCTGCGCGGCGTCGAAGGCCGCCTCGGCGGTCTTGAGCGTCTCCGCGAGCTTCCCCAGATCCTTCGGCTTCTGAGCCGGCAGCGCGGCGCCGACGACGCACAGCGCGGTCACGACCAGATGGGCGCGCATGTCTTCTCCGTGCGAACCGGCGCGCGCTCGGGCCGGACCCGCGGCGCCGGGCGCGGATCGTAGCAGGCGGCGCGCGGCCGACGCCCGTTGACGCCGCGCGGGGCGCCGCGGATCGTGTCGGCGTGAGCCGGAAGAAGCCCGATCCGCCCCCGCCCGCGCCGCGCTTCCGCTCCGACGACGTGGTCGCGGACGTCGTCGACCGCGACCCGCGGGCGAAAGACGTGCTCCTGTCCTTCGGGCTGCCGTGCTTCAAGTGCATCGTCGCGTACGACGAGACGCTTGCGGAAGGCTGCGCCCCGCTGCTCCTCAACGTCGACGAGATCGTCGCACGACTGAACGCGTTGCCGCCCCTGGACGCGCCGGGCGGCGCCGGCGGAGCCTGAGCGCGAGCGTGGGCGGCGACCCCTTCGGGACGCCGGTCTCGGCGCTCCGCGGCGTCGGCCCCGCGCGGACCGCGGCCCTCGACGCGAAGGGCGTCCGGACCGTGCTCGACCTGCTCCTGCTCACGCCGACGCGCTACGAGGCGCCGCCGCCGCCGAAGCCGCCGGAGACGTGGGCCGTCGGCGACGACGTCGCGACGACCGGCAAGGTGGTCGCGGCGCGGCAGGTCCGCTCGCGGCGCGGGCGCGCGTTCGCCGACCTTCGGCTGGACGTCGGCGGCCGAGCGGTGCGCGCGTGCTTCTTCAACCGCGGCTGGCTGGCGGAGCGCGCGCCCAAAGGGACGTGGGCGCTGGTGTGGGGCCGCGCGACGTCGGTCGCGCCGCCGACGCTCTCCGCCGCGGGCCTCCGCGTCCTCGCGGCGCCGGAGGAGGCGGCGGCGCGCGCCGCCGAATTGGAGCCGCGGCGGCCCGCCGTGCCGGGCGTCGCCGAAGGCGTGCTGCGGGGCCTCGTGCGCGAGGCGCTCGACGCGACGCGGGCGGCGCCGGACCCGCTGCCCGACGACCTGCGCACGGCGCGCGGCCTGCCGACGCTGGCCGACGCGTTGCGGCGCGTCCACGAGCCCGCGACGCTCGACGAGGCGTCGGAGGGCGCGGCGCGCCTGCTGTTCGACCGCCTGCTCGCGCTGGCGCTCGCCTCGCGGGCCCGCGGCGAGGCCGGCGCCGCGCCCGCGCCGCGGATCGTCGCCGACGCGAAGGTCCGTGCTCGCATCGACGCGCGCCTGCCGTTCCGACTCACGCCCGGCCAGCGCGCGGCGCTGGACGAGATCCTCGCCGACCTCGCGCGACCGGTCGCGATGCGCCGCCTGCTGCTCGGCGACGTCGGCAGCGGCAAGACCGCCGTCGCGGTCGGGGCGCTCCTCGCGGCGACCGCCGCGGGCCGGCAGGGCCTGCTCGTCGCGCCCACCGACGTCCTCGCGGCGCAGCACGCGCGGACGTTGTCGCAGTGGCTCGCCGGCTCGCGCGTCCGCCATGCGCTCATCGCCGCCGGCGTTCCGCGGGCCGAACGCCGCCGCGCGGAGGCGGCGGCCGCCGCGGGCGAGCTGGACCTCGTGGTCGGCACGCACGCCGCGCTGTCGGACGCCGTCCTGCTGCCGCGGCTCGGGCTGGCCGTGGTCGACGAGCAGCACCGCTTCGGCGTGCTGCAGCGCCTGAAGGCGCGCGAGAAGGGCGAACGCCCGCACCTGCTCGCGCTCAGCGCGACGCCGATCCCGCGGTCGCTGGCGCTCGCGTTGTTCGGCGACCTCGCGGTCACGCGCCTCGCAGGGCGGCCCGCCGGGCGGGGGACGCCGACGGCGACGACGTGCGACGCCGCCTCCGCGCTGCTCGCGGTGCGCGAGGCGGTCGCGCGCGGCGAGCGGGCTTACGTCGTCTTCCCCGCGGTGACGAGCGAGACGGCGCCCGCGCTCGAGCGGGAGGGACGTGCGCTGACGGCGCGCCGAGGCGCGCTCGCCGGGCTTCGGACCGCGACGCTCCACGGGGGCCTTCCGCCGGCGGAGCGCGCCGCCGCTCTCGACGCGTTTCGAAGCGGCGACGTCGACGTCCTCCTCTGCACGACCATCGTCGAGGTCGGCGTCGACGTCCCCGAAGCGACGACGCTCGTGGTCTTCGGCGCCGACCGCTTCGGCCTCGCCACCCTGCATCAGCTCCGCGGCCGCGTCGGGCGCGGCGAGCGCCCCGGCTCGATCCGCCTGGTGCCGACGCCGCGACCCGCGGCGGACTCGGGCGCGTCTTCAGGCGCGGCGCGCGACGCCACCGCCCGGCTCGCCCTGCTGCAGCGGGAGTCGGACGGGTTCCGCCTTGCGGAAGCCGACCTCTTCCTGCGCGGTCCGGGAGAGATCTGCGGCCTCCGCCAGCACGGCCACGGCGGCGCGCTGCCGCTCCGCGAAGGCCGCGACCGCGGCTTCCTCGAAGCGGCGTCGGAGACGGCCGGAGCGCTGAAGGCGCGGGGCTATGATCCCGACGCCGACGGGTACTACGCGCGGCTCGCGCGCGCTCTCGGCGGCGTGCGGTTCGATCCGCCGGATGCGGTGTGACGGAAGGGGACGCGATGGGAGCGAGACGGTGGGGCGTCGCGTGCGCGGCGCTGCTGTTCGGATGCGGCGAGCAGGACGACGGCCTCTACACCGCGGCTCAGGCGACCGAGACGGCGCGGGCGTTCCACGAGGCGCTGGTCGCAGGCGACGGCGCCGGCGCCGCGGCGCGGTCGATGACGCCGTTCCGCTTCCAGGAGCGCGACTGGGCGGCGCCCGAGCAGCTGCAGGCCAACTGGCGCAAGGAGGCGCCGCGCGTGCAGCACCTCGTCCGCGGTCTCGACCGCTTCGAAGCGTTCTCCCGGGCGCGGCTCCTGCGCGGCGAATGGCCCCGGAACGAGCAGGTCCCCGAAGACCGAAGGGCCGGACGACTCGAAAAAATGAACCTGGGCCCGCACGGATTCCTCGTGCGGGTGTACGGCGAAGGAAAAGCGGGGTACCTGCTGATAGTCAACGAACGGGACCCCGGAGCGCTGGCGGTGCAGGGCATCGATTTGTGAGCGTCCGCGCAGGTTCGAACGCCGCGGAAAGGCGCCCCGCGGCGCGCTTCAGTCGGCGGCCGAAGGGTTCGAAGAAAATTCTGGAATTCCGATTGACAACCGGAAATCCGGCACTAAGCTCCCCCGCGTTCGACCTGCGTCCCGGTTCGTGACCGCGGCGAGGGTCGATCGACGTGTTCGAGCAGCGCCGTCGCGCTGCACGAAAAGGCAAACCGGTCGAAAGGCCGGGACGCAAAGCTACAGGGCCTAACCCGCCGGGCGTCTTTCTGACGCGCCCGCCGGCAAGGCAGCCAGTTGCCGAAGCAGGCAGACGGCCGCGACTCCAAGCGGCCGGCCCGACCCATGGGTCCGGCCGGTTTCGTTAGGGGAGCGCCCGCCGCGCTTCGGATTCCGCACCGACGAGTCGCCGGAGTCCGACATGGTTCACGCGCGCCCGACCTCCCGCCCCGCCCCCGCAGTCGCCCCCCAGGCTCCCGCCGCCGCAGCCGTCGCCGCGGTCGCCGTCCGTCCGCGCTCCTCGTCGCCGGTGACCGAACCGCCCGACCTCGACGACGTCTGGGCGGCCTATAAGAAGACCGCCGATCCGACGCTGCGGAACCGCCTGATCGAGACCTACTACCCGCTGGTCCGCTACATCAGCGAGCGGTTGCTGGCGACGCTGCCGCGTTCGATCGAACTGGACGACCTCTCGTCGGCCGGCCTCTTCGGCCTCATGGACGCGATCGACGGGTTCGACGTGACCCGCGGGATCAAGTTCAAGACGTACTGCACGACGCGCATCCGCGGTTCGATCCTCGACGAGCTGCGCTCGCAGGACTGGGTGCCGCGCCTCGTGCGCCTCAAGGCGAACCGCATCGCGAAGGCGTGGAAGGCGGTCGAGGCGCGCGCCGGACGCGAGCCCACGGAGGACGAGATGGCGAAGGAGCTCGGCGTCGAGGTCGCCGAGTACCGCGAGATGTCGGAGGAGTCGAGCGCGGTGACGATCTTCTCGCTCTCCGACAAGTTCGACGACCAGTCGGAGGAAGGCGGGCTCGAGAACTCCGAGATCATCGCCGACCAGCGCAATCCTTCGCCCCTCGAGTCGGTGCACCGCCGCGACGTGATCGAGGTCCTCACGCGCAATCTCTCCCAGAAGGAGAAGCGCATCGTGATCATGTACTACTACGAGGGCCTCACGATGAAGGAGATCGGCAAGATCCTCGACCTCACCGAGTCGCGCGTGTGCCAGATCCACTCCAACGTCATCCTCCGGCTCAAGGAGCAGGCGCAGCGCAAGCTCGGCCGCGCGAACTGACGCGCCGCCTCGCGCCTCCGGGCGGTGCGGCGTAGAACCGCGCCGCCCCGCGGGGCGGAAAGGGACGGCGACGTGGACGATCGATCGGCGGATGCGACGGCGGAGCGGGCGCCCGAGGGCGCCGCGCCGGACGTCGCCGCGGACCGCGCCGACGCCGCGTCCCCCGCCGCGACCGCTCCTCGCCGGGCGCTTCCGGGGACCCCGCGCCTCCGCCGCGTCGTCGCCGCGGCGGCGGCGCTGATCGCGATGAGCGTCCTCTTCGTCTGGAGCGGGCGCACGACCTTCGACGCCGAGGGGCGCCTGCCGATGCCGGGCGGTCCGGTCGGGAACTTCGGCCACGTCGTCGCCTTCGGCGCGATCGCCCTGGCCGCGGCCGCGGCGTTCGACCGCGAAGGGCGGCCGGCCGGGCTTCTCTCGCGCGCCGGACGCTGGGGCTTCGCCGTCGCCGCGGCCTACGGGCTTCTCGACGAGATCCACCAGAGCGCGACGCCGGGTCGCATCAGCAGCGTGTACGACGTCTTTCTCGACGCCGGCGGCGCCGCCGTCGCGCTGCTTTGGCCGTGGGCGGCGGGCCCCGGTCGCGACGCCCGGCCGCGTCGCGCGCTGCTGCTGCTGGCGGCGGCGGCGACGCTCGCGACGATCACCGGCCTGACGACCGTCCCCGGCGACCTGCTGCTCTTCGACCTCGTCCGCAGCCTCCGCTGACGACCGCCGGCTTTTTTTCCGGGGCGGGCGGCATAAGGTCGGCCGGCCTCGAATAGGCGTCGTTTTCGGGGGTGTGTTTCCGCGCCCCGGAGACCGCCGCAGCGCGAAGCCCCCGTCGTCGCGCGTTTTCCGTCGTCCGAGATCGCCGGAGCTTCCATCCGATGTCGTCGACACCGACCCTGAACTCCCGCGGCCTCCGCGGGCGCCTCGCCGGCCCGGCCTTCCTCGCCGCCGCGATCGCCGTCGCCGCCGCGTTCACCGGCGGCGACCCCGCCTCGGCCGCCCCGAAGATCCGGGGGCTCGATCCGGTCGCGCTGTTCCCCGACACCACGACGCTGCTCCTGGGCATCGACGGCCGCCCGTGCCGCGCCCACGGGAAGGAACTCGGCGTCGCGCGCATCTGGAACTCGCCCGAGATGCAGCAGTTCCTCGCGCCGGTGCTGCAGATGGCGGGCGCCTCGATCGAGATGGGCCTCTCCCAGCTCGACGCGCCCTTCGATCCGCTCGAAGCGCTCTCGCTGTTCACCGGAGGGCGGACGCTCATCGGCATGACGCGCTTCGAAGTCGAGACCGAGAACCGCGGCGATTTCACCACCAGGCGGCCGACCCTCGATTTCATGATGGCCGTCAACTTCCCGCCGGAGCGGAAGGCGTCGGCGACCTCGATCATGGACGCCCTCCGGGAGACGGTGCAGGACGCCGTGGGCGGGCCCGAGGTCGAGAAGACGACGATCGGCGGCGCGCCGGGCTGGAAGGTGACGCTGAAGCACGGCGACCGTCTGCAGCCGTTCTCGGCGATCGCCTACGTGGTGGTCGACGAGTGGCTCCTCATCGGGACGAGCACGTCCCAGCTCGACGTCGCGGTCACGCGCCTGCAGAGCGGCGACGGGGCGAAGGGCTCGCTGCTCGACAATCCGACCTATGCGAAGTGCGCGAAGGAGACCTTCCGACCGAAAACCGTCTTCCACGCGTATCTCGGCCTGAAAGACGTGCTCGCGCGCATCGCCAAGATGGACCACGGCGAGATGGTGATGGAGCAGCTCGAGAAGTCGGGCGTCACCGCCTACAACGCGTTCGCGTGGGCCAGCGATCTCGACGGCATGGCGGTCCGCGACCGCTTCTACGTGCACGGCTACGAGAAGTCGCTGGTCACGCCGAATCCCGAGCTCGACAAGCTGCACGCTCTCGTGCCGAAGGGCGCCGCCATGGCGTCGACGGGCGCGATGGAACTTGCGAAGACGTTCGACTTCCTGCTCGCCGGCGCCTTGGCCAACGAGGGACCGGCGGTCAAGAACGCGATCGAACAATTCGAGAAGCGGCACGGCCTCGATCTGCACGCGGACGTGCTCGCGAACTTCGGGCCGGAGTACGGCATGTACGCGGCTTTCCCGCGGTACGGACTCGTCCCCGACGTCGGCTTTCTGATTCGAACGCCGGACCCGGCGAAAGCCGAGCGCACGCTGAAGAAGGCCGCCTCGATCGTCGGCGCTCCGATGCGCACCGTGAAGCACCGCGGTGCAGATCTCAATTTCGTGGAGATCCGCGACTCCGGCCTCGAGCGCGGAGGCGAGCCCATCGCGCTGCGCCCGACCTACGTGCACCTGCCGGAGGGCTACCTGCTTTTGACCCTCTGGCCGCAGGCCGCGAAGAACTACCTCGACGGTCGTGCGCGCCAGGACGGCGGCTTGCTGCAGCGCGACGACGTCGCGCCGCTTCTCGCCCGCATCCGCAGCGACGCGGGGCCGGAGCTGGGGCGCAACGGCGTCATGTACTTCGACGTCCCGTCTTTCGTCGGTTTTCTGATCGACAACGCGGCGCCGGTCCTGCAGTTCCTCGCCTTACCTGAAGAAGCCGCGGCGATGCTCGAACTCGCCGAATTCCCGCCGACCGAGGTCTTCACCTCCAACCTCGTGCCGTTCTTCGGCGCGACCCGCATCGACGGCGAAGGGATGCTGGTGGTGATGAGCTCGCCCGTCGGAATCATGCCCGCGTATGGCGCGGTTGCGGCGGCCGCGCTCGCGGTCGTCACCCTTCCGCGCATGCACGCAGGCGAAGCCGACGTCGAGTTCACCCCGGCGCCCGGCATGCCCGCCGAAGACGAGGGCGCGGAAGAGGAAGGCGAGAAGGACAAGTAGCGCGTTCGGCGGCGCTCCCAGGGGCGGGGGACGGCGTTACAGTCGCCGCCCCATGAGCCGAGCCGAAGCGCTGGACTTCGTCCGCCTGCTCAACGCCGCGCGCGGGTGGACCGTCGACGCGGCGCTGTGGGGCGTGCTGCCGCCGGGCAAGCGCGACGTCGCCGGGCTCGACGACGCCGCGAAGCGGAAGGCCTTGGTCTACCTCCACAACAACGCCCAGTCGCTGCGGCGGGCGTACGACGACCTCGAAAGCGGCGCGGCGCCCGACTTCGACGCGCTGAACCCGGTCCTCGAATCGGCGCACCTCCGCCTCGTGCGCGCCGCCGACGGAGCGGCGCGTTTGACGCCCGTCCTGCTGAACGAGCAGCCGCACCCCGCGATCGCACATTTACGGCTCGTCGTGCAGCGGGCGTTTTACGCCTTCGCGAGGTACGCCGAGCGGCGCCTCGCCGATCCCGCCTGGCCCGACGCGTCCCCGCAGCGCTTCCGCGTCCGCCCGTGCGCGACGCTCGAGTGCGACGCGTTGGCGACGTGCCCCGACGGCGAGTCGGCGCCGTGCGACGCCTGCGCCGCCCGACTGGAACCTTCTCGATGACCGACGCCGACGACCGCTACGAAAGCCCGCTCGGCCGCCGCTACGCGAGCCGCGCGATGAGCGCGCTGTTCTCCGAGCGGCGCCGCGCGACCGTCTGGCGGCGGATGTGGATCGCCCTCGCCGATGCTCAGCGGGAACTCGGCCTGCCGGTGACCGAAGCGCAGGTGCGCGCGCTGGAGGCGAAGGTCGACGCGGTCGACCTCGCGCGGGCGGCCGAGCACGAGCGGCGCCTCCGCCACGACGTGATGGCGCACGTCCATCATTTCCGCGAGCAGGTCCCGGAGGCGGGCGGCGTCCTCCATCTCGGGGCGACGAGCTGCGACGTCACCGACAACGCCGACCTCGTGATCCTCCGCGAAGCCCTGCATCTGGTCGGCCGCAAGCTGCGGGAGACGATGCGCCGCCTCCGCGCGTTCGCCCTCGCCGAGAAGGCGCGGCCCTGCGTCGGGTACACGCACTTCCAGCCCGCGCAGTTCACCACCGTCGGCAAGCGCGCCGCGCTGTGGCTCGCCGACTTCGCCGCCGACCACGAGGAGCTGGAGTGGGTGCTCCGCACGCTCCGTTTCCGCGGGCTGAAGGGCGCCACCGGGACGCAGGACTCCTTCCTCAAGCTCTTCGACGGCGACGCCTCGAAGGTCGACGCGCTCGAGAAGCGCGTCGCCGAGCGCTTCGGCTTCGAAACCTGCGCG
>DASPNK010000652.1:0-2224 GCA_035626575.1 Planctomycetota bacterium
CCTCCGGCGGAACCGCCGGCGCGACCAGACATCCGGTCGCGACGCCGAACAGCAACGCCCACCGATCGCGCGCCCCGGCCTCGACGACCGCCGCCCGCACCGCCCGCCCTTCCGCCGCGGCGACCGCGACGAGCGTCGCGACCGCCGCCCAGACGCCGACCGCCGGCAACTCCGACCGCGCCAGAAACGCCGCCAGAAACCCCGCCGCAAACAACGCCACGCCGAAAGAGACGCCCCTCTCCCGCCGCCGTCCCCGGCCGCCTCAGAAACGCCGCCGCGCCTCTCCGCGCCGCCGACGCGGCCTTTCATTCGCCGTCGTCACAGACGACGACGTCGCCGGCTTTCCTTTCAACGTCGGCCCGCCGTCGGCGCCGAGACGTCGCGGCGCGCGTCGACCTGGCCGTCGTAAAGCTGCGGTTCAGCCGCCCCGGATTCCAAGGTGCGTGGCGCCGCCCGAAGCCGTCGACGCCCTCCGCCGCACGTCGCCCACAAGCGCGCGCCGAAGCGCCCCCGTCATGAAACGGCCGCGCCAAGGCGCGGCTTGATGAAGCGGCCGCGCCCAAAGCGCGGCCATTAACGATCGTGCGCCGCTATCGAGCGGCGCAATGCGCCGCTCAATAGCGGCGCACCAATCCGACCAGAACCCCGCAGACCTCGATGCGCGACGCGTCGAAGGTCATGGGTTTCAGCGTCGGGTTGCGCGGTTCGAGGCGCACTTCGCGCCCGACGCGATGCCATCGCTTGAGCGTGGCCTCCTGGCGATCGATCAGCGCGACCACCGTCTCGCCGTTCCTCGGATCCTTGCGGTTCTCGAGGATGACGAAGTCGCCGTCGCGGATCTGATCGTCGATCATCGATTCGCCTTCGACGCGCAGCGCGAAGCAGCCGTCGGCGGGGATGAGGTCGAGGAGCGACTGAGGGTCGCGGTCTTCCACCGCTTCGATCGGACGGCCCGCCGCCACGCGCCCTACGACCGGCAGGGAAGGCGCCGCGGCGGCGGGCGGGGGGGACGCAGGCGCGGCGGGTTCGGTCCCGGAGAACTGGATCGACCTCGAACGGTTCGGGGTCTTCTCGATCCGGGACTTGTCCTGCAGCGCCTTCACATGCTCGAACGCCGTCGCCTTGCTGATCCCGAAACGGGCGCCGATCTCGTCCAACGTCGGCGCGTACCCGTGGTCGTCGGCGTACGCGCGCAGGAAGTCGAAGATCTCTTTCTGGCGCTTCGTGAGGGGTTCAGTCATGGAAGGCGGTCACGGGAATACGGGAGGAGGCGGCGACGGCGTTCGGTGTTCGGGATTCGTCGGGGCGGCGACGCCGGCGTTCAGAAGAACGCCAGCATGATGACCGACGCCAGCATCACGAAGCTCACCGCGTCCTTGAGGAACCGGGCGGCGGCCGACGTGCGAGCGGAAGCGAGGGACGTCATGACGGGACCTTTCTGCGGCCGTCGCGAGCGCGGAACGTTCCGCACCGGTTCGACGACGGCGCGCAGGTTAGGCCGATGTTCGGGAAACGCAAGGGGCTGATTGTGGAAAAAGTCAGGGAGGCGTCAGGGTCCTGCCCGACGCCGACCCCGACCGGTCGGTCGGCGTTCGGGAGTGCGCGTTGGTAATCTGCGCGCCGACCATGGCTTGGAGCGACGTCACGCGCACGCCCGAACGCTTGATCGACGTGCGCCGCGGCGTCCCGATCGAGACGGACGTCCTGGTGATCGGCGGCGGCGTGGCCGGGTTCCGGGCGGCGATCGAGGCCGCGAAATACGGCCGGGTCCTGGTCGTCACCAAGGATTCGCTCCGGGAGAGCAACAGCGACTACGCGCAGGGCGGCGTGGCGGCGGTGCTTTCCGACGACGATTCGCTCGAAGCCCATCGCGACGACACGTTGCGCGTCGGCGACGACCTGTGCGACGCCCCCTCGGTGAATCTCGTCGTGGCGGACGGCCCCGAACGGATCAAGGAGCTGATCGCGTGGGGCGGGGAGTTCGACCGCGCCGAAGGTCGCCTCGACCTCACGCTCGAAGGCGGCCACAGCAGGCGGCGCGTCGTCCATGCGCGCGGCGACGCCACCGGCGCCGAGGTGCAGCAGACGCTGGTTCGGAAGGTCAAGGCCTCGCCGGCGGTCGCGACGTGGGAGTACGCGTTCGCGGTCGACCTCCTCGTCGACGACGAAGGCTGTCTCGGCGCCGCGGTGCTCAAAGACCGCCGCGAACTGCATCTGGTCTTCG
>DASPNK010000653.1:0-5975 GCA_035626575.1 Planctomycetota bacterium
GAAGAGCCCGAGGACGGCGAGCACGATCGTCGTCCCGTCGACCTGGACGCCCCGCGCGGGCCGCTCGTTCGTGCGTTGAATCGCCAGCCAGAGGTTCACGATCTCGTCTCCTTCTCCGCCGCGGCCGAGGCCGCGGCTTCCACCGTCACCCGCACGCCTTCGACGCGCACCACGCGCACCGCGGAGGCCTTGGGGATGTAACCCTGCGCCGACCACACGTCGACGCGCTCCTCGCCGAACTGCGCCCGCCCGGCGGGCCGAAGATCGGTGACCGCGACGCCCGTCGCGCCTTCGAGCCGCTTCCACGCGCCGGCGCCGGAGCGGCCCACCTCGCCGTCGGTCGGCGGGGCGAGCATCGTCCTTCGGCCGATGCGCGTCTTATCCATCATTTTCAAACCGACGAAAAACGCGATCGGGGCCGACACGACGCCGACGGCGACGAGCGTGAGGCCGAGCTCGCGGCTCTCGCGGAACCCGACGATCAGCGAGCACGTGTACGCCGTCGCCGCGAGGACGCCGAACAGGCCGAACGACGGGACGGCGATTTCGAGCGTCAGCAGCCCGACGGCGGCCAGCACCAGCAGGACGGCGAGCGTCGTCACGTCGCGTCCTCGCGCTTCACCACCACGCGCATGCCTTCGACCGCCGTGACGACGACGCGCGAGCCGCGGGGCACGTAATCGCCGTCGGCGACGACGTCGACGCGCCGCTCGCGAAGGCGCGCGACGCCCGACGGGCGAAGGTCGGTCTCGGCCAGGCCCCGCACGCCGGGCTCGAGGGGCATGGGCCCTTCGGACGTCGGCACCTCCGAGCGCCGCTCCGATCCGGGCGCGTGCGACGCCTCCGGCTCGAGGAACGCGCGACGGAAGAAGGGGAGGCGGTGCAGATGGGGCGCCGCGGCCAGGGCGCCGACGCCCGCGGCGAGCAGCGACGCGAGGAAGCCGACCAGCCACTCCTTCACGCGCGCGTAGTCCGCCTCCGAATCCGGGATGAGCTGGTCGGAGAGCGTCGCCCCGGGCAGGTCGATGGTCGCCGAGTACACCGAGAAGACGATGAGCGCGACGCCGAGGAACCCCGCCACGCCGAAGCCGGGGAGGACGAGGATCTCCACGAGCAGCAGCAGGAATCCCGTGAGGAGGAAACCGATGCTGAACAGCGAGCCGGGCCCGCCTCCCGCATTCAGCAGGAAGTAGGCGGAAAGGCAGACGACGCCGACGACGCCGGAGACGCCGAGCCCGGGAGTCTTCAACTCGAGGATGACGAAGGCGATGCCCGCGACGAGGAGGATCGCCGTCCAGTCGAGGCCGAAGAAGCGTCCGCGGCCGACGTCCTTCTCCGCCATCGCGAAGACCTCGTCCCTCGACAACGGACGGGCTTCGAGGCCGAGCGCGTCGCGGAGGTCGTCGGCGGTCGCGGCGTCGCGCACGGGGAAGCCGAAGGTCTCCGCTTTCGCGAGCGTGAGCCTGAGAAGTTCGCCCTGCCGCACTTCGACGTGGGTCTCCGCGCCGCGGGGCAGGTCGCGCGCCTCCGCGCCGCGCAGAAAGGCGACCGGCGCGCCGGGCCTGCGGACGCGGACGATCTCGACGTCGGGGTCGATCATCGCCTCGACGAACAGCTCGGGATAGCCGTTGCGGCGCGCGGCGGCGACGGCGCGCGCGGCGGTCTCCCTGCGGAGGACCGCCGAGTCTTTCCCCGTCGCCGAAGCGCCGGAGATCGCCGCCGGATCCGCGGCGCCGACTTCGGCGTCGGGCGCGAGGACGAGGAGGTCGGCCTCGAGCGCGATCAGCGCCGCCGGGCCCACCGCCGCCTCGGGGACGTACACCGCCGTGGTCACTCCGGACGCGCGCAGGTCGGCGATGTCGTCCAGCATGCGCTGCACGACGTTCCAGTCGCCGTCGCTCGCGGTGAGCTCGAGAACGAGGGTGCGCGCGCCGTCGGCCGCGGCTCGGTCCCGGAGCGCGCGCCACTCGCGAAGGAAGTCCTCGTCGAGGGTGCGGACGACGGAAAGCGACCGGTCGAAGATGTCTCCTTCGTTCCGGGGCGTGCGCACGACCCGCAGGGGGTCCTGCTGCGCGAGCGCGGCGCCCGCCAGGACGGCGAGGCAGGTCGTCCACCTTAAGAGTCTGCGCATGGCGTGGTGAATTCGGAGCGGCCGACCGGAGTTTGTAGGTCGAAGACGACGCCCGCAAGCGATTTCGGTCGCTCGCGGTAAGCTCGCCGTCGAAGCTCCGATGAACGCCGACGACGCCGTGCGGATCGTGCTCACGACCGCTCCCGACGCCGACGCCGCCGAAAAGCTGGCGCGCGCGCTGGTCGAGGAGCGCCTGGCGGCGTGCGCCACCCGCCTGCCGGGCGCGACGTCGATCTACCGGTTCGAAGGCGCGGTCCACCGCGACGCCGAGGAGGTTCTCCTCCTCAAGACGACCGCCGCCCGCGTCGACGCGCTCCAGGCCCGGCTTCTCGAACTGCACCCCTACGAGGTCCCGGAGTGCCTCGTCCTCCCGGTCCTCGGAGGCGCCGCGCCGTACCTGGCCTGGGTCGCCGCCGAAACGAAGCCCCCGCCGGCGGGGTGAGGGCGCAGACGCGGGTCGATCGCCGGCGGGAGGCGGCGATCACCGTTTTCGGGGGCTCGGTCGTCGACATGTCGCGACCGTCGTGCGTCGAAGCCTGGCCCGACCGGCGTCGGCGGACGACGCGCGCTCGAGCGCGCGTCGTCCGCCGGGCGCACGGAACGTGCGCCCTATGAAGCAGGCGCGCCAAAGCGCGCCCTGATGAAGCTTCCGCCGGGCGCACGGAACGTGCGCCCCATGAAGCAGGCGCGCCAAAGCGCGCCTTGATGAAGCCGCCGCGCCCAAGGCGCGGCTTTCAGAGAGCCCGCGGCTTCTTATTTTTTCTTCTCGACGTGCAGCGTGTGCTTGCGGAGGCGCGGGCTGTACTTCTTCAGCTCGAGCTTCTTGCCCTTCGCCTTCTTCTTGATGGTGTAGTTGCGGTCGCCGCTTTCGCTGCAGGCGAGGAACACGATCTCGTAGCCCGACTTGCTCTTGGCCATGGCGCGTCTCGTTCCGGCGCGCGTCGGTCGACGGGCGCGAGAGGGGCGGAAAGTGTGTCAGCGGCGCGGGCGCGGTTCAACCGCGGACGCGCGCCGCCCCTCGAAAGAAGAACGGCCCGCGCGAGCGTCGTCGCGCGAGCCGTTCCGTTCGGATGGAGGATAGGGGAGTCGAACCCCTGACCTCCACAATGCCATTGTGGCGCTCTCCCAACTGAGCTAATCCCCCGAACGTGGCGCGGAAGTTATCAGCACGATTCCGCGCGATCAAGAAAGCGCTCCTCCTCGTCGCGGTCGCCGGCGTCGCGTTCGCCGGATGCGACGCCGCGTCCCACGCGCCGCGCGCCGCGCTCGCCGGCCTGCAGGTGATCGACGCCGCGGCGCTTCCGTCGCCGACGCTCGCGTTCGAGGCGCCGCCTCCCGCCGATGCGCCGCGGCGCATCGTCTCGCTCATCCCCAGCGTGACCGAAACGCTCTTCGTCCTCGGCCTCGGCGACCGGATCGTCGGGCGCTCGCATTGGTGCGACTACCCGGCGGAGGCGACGACCCGGCCGTCCACGGGCCGGCAGGAGGCGATCAATCTCGAGAAGGTCGCCGACCTGCGCCCGGACGTCGTGTTCGTGTGGCGTCACCTGCCCGACGTCGCGCGCACCCTTCGGGAGACGTTCGGGCTGCGCGTCGTCTCGCCGGGCACCGAGAACCGCGAGGAGATCTTCGACGGCATCGACGCGACGGCGCGCGCCTGCGGCGTGCCCGAGCGCGGCGCGGTCCTGCTCGCGGAGATCCGACGCGGCCTCGAAGACGCGCGTCGCCGCTGGGGCGCGCGGCCGCCGCGACGCACGCTCCTGCTCCTCGACCGCAATCCGCTCTTCGCGCCGGGGCCGGGCTCGTTCCTCGACGAGCTGATGACCACGGTCGGCGCCGTCAACGTCGCCGCCGCGCCGGGCGGCCCGTCGTGGGCGCATTTCTCACCGGAGCGCATCCTCGACTGGGATCCGGAGGTCGTCCTCGACCTTTCCCTCGGCGACGGCGCGGGCGTGGAGGAGGCGCGGGCGTTCTGGTCCCGCTTTCCCCGGGTGACCGCGGTCCGGGAAGGGCGCGTCCGCCTCGTCGCGCAGGGCGTCCTGGTGCGGCCCGGGCCGCGCCTCGCGGCCGTCGCCGAACTGCTCGGTAAGCTCGTGCATGACGGCTGAAAGGCCGCCGACGACGGGGCGCCGCGTCCTGGTCGTCGCCGGCGCGTCCCTGGTCCTCGCCGCCGCGGGCCTCCTCTTCGCGCTTCTCTGCGGCGCGACGGCGATCGATCCGCGCGAAGTGCTGACGTTCCGCGCCGACGCGGTCGCGGTCCGCAAGGTGTTCGGCTTCCGCCTGCCGCGGGCGCTGGTCGCCGAGATCGTGGGCGCCGCGCTGGCGACGGCCGGCCTCGTGTTTCAGGCGCTCATCCGCAACCCGCTGGCGTCGCCTTACGTGCTCGGCGTTTCGGCGGGCGGATCGCTCGGCGCGGTCGCGGCGCTCAGCCTGGGATGGGCCTTCCCCGGTCCGGCGGCCTTCGCGGGTTGCGTGCTCGCCATCGCCGTCGTCTACGCCGTGGCGCGGAGCGGCGGACGCTTCCCCGCGACGACGCTCCTCCTGTCGGGCGTCGTCGTGAACGCGTTCTTCTCCGCGGCGATCATGTTCGTCAACCTCGTCGCCGCGCCGCGCGATCAGGACCGCATCCTGCGCTGGCTGGTCGGCGGCCTTCGCGATTTCTACGACGGCGCGGACCTCGCGGGCGCGGCCGTCGCCACCCTGCTCGCGACCGTCGTGCTGTTCCGCTACGCGCGCGAACTGAACCTGCTCTCGCTGTCCGACGGCGCCGCCGAACGCGCGGGCGTCGCGGTGCCGCGCGTGCGACGCACGCTGTTCCTCGTCGCGTCGCTGCTCACCGCGACGGCGGTCACCGTCTCGGGGCCGATCGGCTTCGTCGGGCTGATCGTGCCGCACGTCGCCCGGCTCGTGGTCGGGCCGGACCATCGCGTGCTCGTGCCGTGCTGCGCGTTCCTCGGCGCCGGATTCCTCGCCGCCGTGGACGCGACCGCGCAGGCGGCGTGGACGACGCCGCTCCCCGCGGGCGTCGTCACCGCGTTCCTCGGCGGCCCGCTGTTCCTCGTCCTCCTCAAGCGGCGCGACCGCGCGCGGGCGGGTCTCGATGGCTGAACGCGGCGTGCGGCTCCGCGGCGTGCGCTTCGGGTACGGGCGCGGGCCCGACGTGCTCAAGGGCGTCGACGCCGACGCGCCCGAAGGCGCGTTCGTCGCGCTCGCGGGCCCGAACGGCTCGGGCAAGTCGACGCTGTTGCAGGTGCTCGCCGGTCTCCTGACGCCGCGCGCGGGCGAAGCGTCGATCGCGGGCGTGGTCGCGCATCGCGCCCCGGCCCGCGAGCGCGCCCGCGCGGTCGCGTACCTGCCGCAGCACGAGCCCGCCGACGCGCCGTTCACCGTGCGCGAGCTGGCGCTGATGGCGCGCTATGCGCTTCAGGGGCGCTCGCCGTTCGACCGCCCGGAAGACGAAGAGGCCGTGCGGCGCGCGGCGGAGGCGACCGGCGTCGCGCATCTCCTCGGCCGGCTGCCGTCGGAGCTTTCGGGCGGGGAGCGCCAGCGCGCGTGGCTGGCGCGCGCCCTCGCCTGCGCGCCGCCGGCCCTGCTGCTCGACGAGCCGTCGAGCAGTCTCGACCCGCTGCACCAGGTGGAGACCTACCGGCTCCTCCGCCGGCTGAATCGCGAGCGCGGCGCGACGCTGGTGGTCGCGGCGCACGACCTCAACCTCTCCGCGGCGTACTGCGACGCGGTGTGGCTGCTCAAAGACGGCGCGATCGCCGTGGCGGTCCCGCCCGACGACGTGCTGCGGCGCTGGACGCTGGAGGCGGCCTACGGCGTCCCGTTCGTCGAAGCGCGC
>DASPNK010000654.1:0-5500 GCA_035626575.1 Planctomycetota bacterium
GGTGGTCGGCCTCTGCGGCGTGCTCAACTACCTCTGCCGCGTGTTCAGCAAGCGGCACTTCAAGCGCGTCGTGCGCGAAACCGTCGCGGAGCACCGCTGGCCGTTCGATCGGAACATGGCCCTGACCGCCGAGATCGGCGAACTGCTCGGCGTGCCGCAGGATCCCGACGACACGGTCGAGAGGTACGTGGCGAAGCTGAAGCGCCATCTCGCATTGCCGCCCGACGAAGCGAAGCCCCGCTTCCCGACGCGCGGCACCAAGCTCGAAGTCAGCTTCAAGTAGCGATTCGGCGACGCGCGGCGGCGTTCGGCGTCCTCTCCGCGGAGGACGCCGATGTCGTTCGTCGCGCTGCGCCGCTTCTGGTTCCCGCCGGTCTGCCCGGGCTGCGACGCGCCGGGCGACGACGACCTTCTCTGCGGCGGGTGCTCGCGCCGCGTCGTCGGCGCGGAAGGACTCCCGCCGCTCATCGTGCCGGGCTGCGACGCCGTCCTGGCGCCCTGCGTCTACTCCGGACTCGTGCGAACGCTGCTGACGCGGCTCAAGTACGCCGGCGATCGCCACGCGGCGGCGGCGCTGGGGGCGCTTCTGGCGCCGGCCGCCGTCGCGCTGGCGGCGCGCGCCCGCCCGGACTGCGTCGTTCCGGCCCCCACGTCGGCGTCGCGGCGCCGCCGCCGCGGTTTCGACCAGGCCGAGCTGCTCGCGAAGTCGGCGGCGAAGGTCCTCGGCGCGCCGTGCCTCGCAGGCGTCCTGCGACGCGTCGCGCGCCGTCCGCCGCAGGCCGGACTCGACCGGTCGGAGCGGCTCGCCAATCTCGACGGCGCCTTCGCGTCCGAGGGCGCGTTCGGCCGTTCCGTGCTGCTGGTCGACGACGTGGTCACCACCGGCGCCACGTTGGGCGCCGCCGCCGCCGCGCTGCGCGCCGGCGGCGCCCGACGCGTGGTCGCCGCCGCGGTCGCGCGGACGATCGCGCCTCACGAAGCGTCCGAAGCGGCCGGCGGCGACTACACTGCGCCCGCCGTCCAGGACGGCGGGAGATGCGAGCCATGACGCGACGTGCGGCGCTGTCGTCACTGATCCTGATCGCGGCGGGGTGCGCCTCCGCCGGCGAGCGCGAGTCCGCGGCGACCTCCGCTCCGTCGGCGGTCGTCGCGACCGTCCCGGGCCCGACGCCCCAGGACGCCGCGGCGTCGAAGCCGAAAGACGCGGCGCGAAAGAAGGCGCAGCTGCACCGCGACCTCGAGACGGCGCGGCTGAAGGTCGAGCGGGCGCGGCGCGACGCGGCGTACCAGGAGATCGACGACGCCGCGGCCGTCGCGAAGGCCGGGCTCGAGGCGGAGTTCGCCCGGCGCAAGGCGGCGACCTTCGACGAGCGCGAGGCGCCCTCGCGCGCGGCCCGCGCCCGCCTCGACGCCGACGCGGCGCGCGACGGCCACGACGACTCCAAGGAGGAGCTGGCGCAGCTCGAGCTGATGTACAAGGGGCACGAGATCGGCGACATGACCAAAGACCTGGTCCTCGCGCGGGCGAAGCGGTCCCTCGAGCGCTCGCGGCGGCGCGTGGAGCTCGCCGCGCTCGATCTTCAGACGCTGGAGGAACGCACGCTGCCTCACGAGCGCGATCGGCTGCTGGCCGAGGCGTCCGATCGCGAACGCGACGTGGAGAAGGCGCGACGCAACGCCGAGCGCTCGGCGTTCGAACGACGCCTCGCCGTGGCGGCGGCGGAAAGCGAGGTCCGCCGTCTGGAGGAGGAGATCGCCGACCTGGAATCCGCGCCTTGAGCGGGGCCGTCCGCCGCCTTCTCCTGCTCGCCGCGGCCTCGGCGCCGCTGGCCGCCCAGGAGGCGCCGGCGTCGCGCCCCGTCGACGCGCGCGCGGGCTTCGAGCGCGGCGTCGCGTACCTCCTCGAGCACCAGAACTCCGACGGGAGCTGGGGAGGGATCCGCAACCGGACGATGACCGACTCCTTCGCCAACGCCGAAACGCATCGCTCGTGGGGCGTCGCCACGACGGGGCTCGTCGTCCACGCGCTGCTGGGGGCGCCCGGAGAACGCGCGGCGACGGCCGCGGCGCGCGGCGTCGACGCGCTCGCGGCGCAGGCGCCGTCGGTGAAGCGCTGCGCGAACTGGGACATCGACAACGTCTGGGGCTACGTCTACGGCCTGCAGGGCGCGGCCCAGGCGTTGAAGCGCGCGCCCCCCGACGACGCGGCGCGGAAGGAGTCGTGGCGCTCCGCCGCGCAGCTCTTCATCAAGGGGCTCGCGCAGTATCAGTCGCCCAACGGCGGCTGGGGCTACTACGCCGATCCGGAAGCCGCGTGGCGGCCGGAGTGGGCGACGTCGTTCACCACCGCCGCGGCGGTCCTCGCGTTGAAGGACGCGGAGGCGGCGGGCCTCGCCGTGCCCGAAAAGGTGATGAAGGCCGCGCTGTCGGCGACGACGCGGGCGCGCCTGCCGAACGGCGCCTACACGTACGACGTGATGGCGCTGCCCAGGCCCCGCGGCGTGGAGAGCATCGACCATCCGCGCGGCTCCCTCGGCCGGACGCAGGTGTGCGGCCTGGCGCGGCACCTCGCGGGCGGCGGCGTCCCGCTCGAAGAGCGCCGCGAGGGGATCGCGCGGTTCTTCGACCAGCACGTGTTCCTCGACTGCGCGTTGCGCAAGCCGATCCCGCACGAGTCCTGGTACGCCAACGCCGCCTACTTCTATCTGTTCGGCCACTACTACGCGGCGCGCATGATCTCGACGCTTCCCGCGGAGGAGCGGGGACCGCTCTACGCGAAGGTCGTGGCGGAGACGCTGAAGACGCAGGAGGCCGACGGCGGCTGCTGGGACTTTTACATCGCGTCGCACACCAAGGCGTACGGGACCGCCTTCGCGTTGCTCGTCCTGCAGGAGGCCGGGTCGCCGGCGCCGTGAAGGGTCGACGCCGCGCCGACGGCGCGCGTCAGAAGTGGACGACGAGGTCGGCGAACCGCTCGAACCGGAAGTCGGGCGGTCGGATCAGCTCCGCCTTCTCGAACTCCCAGATGGTGCGGTGGGGGATGAAGATCGTGCGGAGCCCTGCGACGGTCGCCGGGTTCATGTCCGACCGCGGCGAGTTGCCGATCATCCACGTCGTCGACGGGTCGAGGCCGCGCCGCTGCATGAACTCGCGGTACGACTCGGGGTCTTTCTCGCGCAGGATCTCCGATCCTTCGAAGAAGGCCGCGAGCCCGGAGCGTTCGATCTTCGACGCCTGCTCGGCGGGGTCGCCCTTGGTGACCACCAGCAGGCGATGCCGGCGGCTCAGCTCGGCGAGCGTCTCGGGCACGCCCGGCAGCGTCTCGATCGGATGTTCGTAGATGCCGCGCCCCAGCGCTTGCAGCGCGGCGACGATCTCCGGCGACGGCGGGCCGAACAGGCGTCGCCACGTCTCGACGAGCGATCCGGCGAAGTTCAGCGACCCGTAGCCGTGCGAGCGGGTGCGCTCGGCTTCCACCTGCCGCAACGTCCGCTCGGCGGTCGCGCGCAGCGCCCCGGCGGCTTCGACGCGGTCGAGGAACGCGACCAGCGCGTCGAGGAAGTAGACGTTGTTCTCCCACAACGTGTCGTCGGCGTCGCAGAGCAGCGTCTGACCCGTGCGGCGGTCGGGCATGGGAGGGGCGTTTTCTCCGGCGGCCGAGGGGCGCGCAAGGACCGGGGAACGGGGAGTCGCGGCGGTTCGAAGCATGGGCGGAGGGCCTGCGCCCGGGCGCGGCTCTCCTTTCATCGCCCGGCGGACCGGATCGGGTTAAAAGGCCGCCGCCATGACCGCCCGGAAATCCAGGAAGCCGCGCGTCCGCCCGATCGACCCTCCCGCGCTGACCGGCGCTCAGCCTCTCGCCGACGTCCTGCGCGACGCGTTCCCGGCCTTCGCCGGGCGCGGGATGCGCGAAGCGCACCGGCTGATGCGGCAGAGCCTCCTCGAGGATCACGCCGTCTTCTGCACCGTGAGCGGCGCCATGACGCCGGCGGGCATGCACCAGTCGTGCCTCATTCCGATGATCGAGGCGGGAATGATCTCCTGCCTCACCACGACCGGCGCGAACCTCTATCACGACCTGCACCGCACCCTCGGCTACATGGTGCACGAGGTGAACCCGTACGGCGACGACACCGTCTACCGGAAGCGGCGGACGATCCGCATCTTCGACGTCGGCTTCGACGAGCAGGTGCTCCTCGACACCGACGCGTTCTTCGTCGGCGTGCTGCGCTCGAAGCCCTTCCAGCGCGCGATGACGACGGCGGAGATGAACTTCGAACTGGGTCGCGTCGTCGCCGCGCTCGAGGACGAACGCCGGGTCGCGCGGCCGTCGCTCCTCGCGACGTGCTTCCGCCACGGCGTGCCGATCTTCGTCGGCGCGCCGCAGGACGGATCGATCTTCCTCAACGTCGTGAAGATGGAGCGCGAGGATCCGAAGGGCTTCCGCTTCCGGCTCGACGCGTCGCGCGACGTGTACTCGATGGCGGCCCTGCAGAACCGGGCGCGCGCGCGCGGCGGGCAGGCGTCGATCTGGATCTTCGGCGGCGGCGTGCCGAAGAATTACACGCTCCAGGGCGAGCCGATGCTCTCGCAGATCCTCGGCGTCGACGCGCGCGGATTCGACATCGACGTTCAGGTGTGCGTGGACGTGGTGGACAACGGCGCTCTGTCGTCCTGCACGGCGGGGGAGGCGCACACGTGGGGCAAGACTTCCGCCGAGTGCGTGGAGTCGCGCAGCATCTATCTGCGCACCGACGTCACCGTCGCGCTCCCGATCCTGACCTCGGCGCTGCTGTCGGCCCCCGAGCTGCGGCGCCCGTCGCGCCGCCTCTACGACGCGCTGCCGTCCGCGACGAAGGACCTCGACGCCCTCTGGCTCAAGTGACGTCGCGATCCGCCGAGCCCCTCAGGGCCGCGGCGGCGCGACGGCGCGGATCGCGGCCTCGAGCTCCTCGATGCGGAAGGGCTTCACCAGGCTCGGCTGCGGCGTCGAGGAGAGCAGCTCCTGGGTCTCGGCGGCGGTGACGTCGCCGGTGGCGAAGATGACGCGCGCGGCGAGGTGCGGCTTGAACGCCGCCAACGCCTCGAGGAAGGCGCGGCCCCCGAGATCGGGGAGACGGACGTCGCAGACCACGGCGTCGAAATCCGACGTGCGGCAGGCCTCCAGCGCGGCGCGCGCGCGGTCGCAGGCGACGACCTCGTGGCGGTCGAGGGCGAGCACCACCTGGTAGGTCTCCAGCACGTCGCGATCGTCGTCGACGATCAGCACGCGCCGCCCTTCGGCGGGGCGGGGCGGCGGCGCTCCCGGGGCCGCGGCCGGCGCCGGCGACGCCGCGGGAAGCTCGATCACGAAGCGCGCGCCGGGGGAGTGCCGCTCGTCGAGGTAGAGCACGCCGCCCGAATCTTCGATCATGCTCCGCGCGACGTAGAGGCCGAGGCCGGTCCCGCGCCCCTCCGCCTTGGTGGTGACGAAGGCGTCGAAGATGCGCTCCCGCAGGGA
>DASPNK010000655.1:0-5365 GCA_035626575.1 Planctomycetota bacterium
GACCTTGAGCGTCGCCGCAGGGGGATCGAACCACGGCGCGGGCTGGACCGTCGCGCGGTACGGAATCCGCACCACGGGTCCGTCGGGCGCCGCGGCGGCGAGCGTGAAGACGCCTTCGACCTCGCCCACCGGGGCGTCGTAGAGGAGGCACGACGCGCGGTAGTTGACCAGCTTCCCGAGGTCGTCGACCGGCGCGAGCGCGCCCAAGGCGTGCCGCGCATCCGCGGCGAGATGCGCCGCACGGCCGAAGGGGTCGGGCGCGCGCATCCACGTCGTGAACGTTTCGATCCGCGACGCCTCGCCCTCGCGCACGCGGCCGAAATCGATCCTGGTCGGGACTTCGGCTTCGCGGGCGACGAAGAAGCCCACGGAGGCCCGGGCTTGGCCGCCGGACGGCGCCTCGGGTTCGACGGTCAACTGGACGGCGGCGCCTCGGGTGTAGCCCCACTCCCCGGTGTTGATCGGAAACTCGATCCGAGCGGCCTCCTGCGGCGCCAGCGTCCTGGGCGAGAGAGTCCCGCGAGGGACCGACACCCAACTCGAACTCACTTCCAGCCGCTCGAGCGTCAACGGCTCGTCGCCGAGGTTCGCGAGCTCGAACCGCGCGGTCGCAGTCTCACCGGACGAAGGCGCCGAGATGCTCCTCGAGCGCGCGGAGAACGAGTTGCGGGGCACGCGGCTCCGTCGACGGACGCGAGGACGGGCGGTCCGCGTCGACGGGCGCCTGCGCCGATGTCGGCATCGACGTCCAAGCGACCGCAACGGCGACCGTCATCGCGCGACATCCGGTTCGGAAGGGCTTCGACAAAGACGCTCGCGCCCGGCAGCAGGCTGCGTCCGCCGGCGCGACGGAGATCGTAATCAGCGACGTCCGGCGGCGGGCGCCTTTCCGATGGTGACGCGCCCGGCGATCGAGACGCGAACCGGGATCAGGTCTGCGACGTTCTCTGCGGCGCCGAATCGTCGATTCGCCCAGAATTCACTTATGCCACGCGTCACGTCACGTGCACGTCGGCGCCTCCCGTCGACCGTCGTCGTCTGCGCGGCGATCCTCGTCGGCGGCTGCGCTCGACACGCCGCAACGTCGACGCACGACGCGACCACGCGGCAGGCGGCGCCCGAGGCCGGCATCCTCACGACGGCCGACGTCCCTCTCCCGCCCGAAAAGACCTTCGACCCGCCCGTTCCGGACGCGCCGCCGCTTCAGAGGGTCGAATGGGAGCCTCCGCCGCCGCCGTCGCCGCCTCGGACCGACGCCCGCTTTCCGAAGCTCGATGCGCCCTTCGCGTCTTGGCCGGCGGACCTCGCGGCGTCCCGCCCGGTGCGGCGTGAGCAAGGCCCGCCATGGTCCTGGCCGTCGTCGCAGGACTTCGCCGCGGCGCGCGCCGACGTTCGCGACGGGCGCGCGCCGTACCTGTGCGTCGGCGTCGTGAGCGACGCGGAGATCCGCGCGCGCGTGTCGCTCTACGGGCGCCGGTACGTGCACGGCGACGTGCAGGGCGTCGTGTTGTCGCTCGCGGCCGTCGACTGGGACGGGCCGTCTCCGCCGCAGGCGATCGCGGCGCGCCTGCTCGGCGCGAGCGCGCGTTTCCCGACGCCCGAACCGGAGGCCTTCTCGGAGCTCGAGCTTTTCCCGTGGCGCGCCGCGCCGGTCCGGATCGTCGACGTCGTCTGGTTCCCACGCGCGGCGCCTCCGGAGGAGGCCGTCGTCCTGCGCGGCTACGTCCTCGCGTTGCTGCGCGACAGCCCGGGGGATCCTGAGCTGAGCGAAAGCCAGTGTTCGATGGACGCGACGCCGGCGTACGAGGCCGCGGAGTTCGCACGGGAGGCCGCCGAATCCGGCGCCCTCGGGCGATTCCTTCGGTTGCGGCTGAAAATCGTCGGCGATGCCTTCGATCGGCCGGTCGCTTCGACGTACGGCGACGCCGCGCACGCCCCGCACCCCGATGCTCTCGCCAAGGCGCCGGTCGACCTTGCAGCCTTCTTCGCAGCGCTCTGCTTCGACTACGTCGACCCGTTGGCGTCGACGGCGCCCGTCGGCCCGGACCGCCTCGGCCGGGCGATCGCCGCCGCGGGCCTGGCGCCGCGTCTCGCGCCTTGGGTGCGCGCCCGCGCGGAAGATCCGAAGCTCGACGTCTGGAACCGACTCCGGATGGTCCAGGTCCTCGCGTCGATCCTGGGTCACTCGGGCACGGGCGACCCGGAGTCGTGCGACAGTTGGACCGCGACGCGCGCCGAAGTCGCCGAACGCCTGCAACCGCTCGCCGTCCCCGAGCCGGCGCGCTGGTGGATCGCGTCGCTGTAAGGCGCGGGCCGCGCTACGAGGTCAGTCCACGCACAGGGACCGCAGAGGCCCGCGCGCGGCGCGCAGCGACGCGACGGCCCCGCATCGTGGAGCGGCGGCGCGCCCGAGCGAGGTCCAATTGAACCCCGCCGTCGTCGACCGACTCTCCGCGCTCAAGATCGCCGACGCGAACCGCATCCGGTTGCGCGATCGGCTCGACGTCGGCCGATGAGGCGCGGCGTGCGGCGGAGGGAACGCGTCGAGGCGCGTCGCACGGTCACGGGGCGTCTCGCCCGTGCGACGCCGCCGCGCGGACGAAGGCGGGATCTCCGCCGACCAGCGTCGCGACGCCGTCGTCGACGACGAGCGCCGTCGCGGGCACGCATCGACCGAGTCGATCGCGGGCTTCGGCGATCGATTCCGTCATGGCGGCATAGCCGAGATTGAGGATCCAACGCGGCGCCGCGCGAAACGTCGCCTCGCGGACTCTCAGAGCCAGACGGGCCGCGACGTCGTGCGGGGGGTCGAAAAGCAGAAGGTCGTAGCTCCCGGCGGGCGTGAATTCGGCGACGTCGGCGCGCACGACTCCACAGGCGCGGTGCGGCGGAGGCGACGGCGGGCGAAGGTCGACGATCGTGATCCGGCGCGCGCCCTTCCGGGCGCACCACGCGGCGAGGTTGCCGTCGCCGCCGCAAAGGTCGAGGACGGTGCGGCCCTTCAGAGCGTCGATCGAACGCAACGCGGCGACGACGCCGCTCGAGGGGGCCGACCTGCCGCCGCCGACGGGTCCGCCGGCGTCTTGAACAGATCCCGCCGCCACGGAACCGACCGCGGGCGAACGGCGCCACGCCAACCGGACCGGGCCGTCCACCACCGCTCGAATGCGATCCGCCCATCTCCGACCCAGCGAAGCCGTGACGACGCCGTCGACGAATGCCGACACATAGCCGCGCGCCATGCCGTCGTTGTCATCCTCCGGACCGCGACCGGCGTCGTCTCGAGGCGGCGGCCTCAGGACCAGAAGGAGGAACGGCGCGCCGGTGAGGTCGTCGCGCTCGGAGGACCACGCGCAGGTCCATCGCCGGCTGCGCGAGGGCCGGCGGCCTTCCGGCGTCAACGCCGCGACATGCGCCAGGACGACGCGGCCGAGGTCATCGAGATCGACGGGCCCCGTCCGGTCTCCGCCCCGCGAACGACCCAAGCGCGACTCAGCCCCGGGCGCGACGCCGACGACGCGCCGGAGCGACGGATCCGCGCACGACGCCCGCTTCGCGACTCCGCTCGTGCGCGGCGAACCGTTTCAGGAGCGCGTCGAATCCCTTCGGCTTTGCAAGCTCGCCCTTAGGGGGCGTGTACATGTTGGCTGCCAAGAATCACCTCGTCGGATGGTACGTCACCGCGACCGTCTCAGCCGGACGACGATGCGATCTCGCGCCCGGCGCGACAGATCTTTGGAGGCTTTGAAGATGCGGCGCAGCCGATCTTTCCAATACAGCAACGAGTAGAAGGCCGCGCCGAGGATAATCGCGACCGCGACGCCGGCGATCGCGGCGGCGGGGTGCTTCTCACGCAACGAGAAGAAGTCCGCGGTCACGCTCACCACCGTAAGGACCGTGACGCACGCCAGGATCGCGCCGGCGCGCCGCTCGGCCGACTTGGCGTCCGCTTCCTTCTCCGCCTCGCGCCCCTCGGCGGCCTTGTCTGCGTCGCGTTGGAGCGCGTCGTCGAGCGCCTTGAGCGCCTGTTCCGCCGCCAAACTCAGTTCCGCCATGCGCCAACTCTTCCAGCACGCGTCGTAGACACGTTCGTCGAGCGCGAACTGCGCGAGGTTCGCCGGGAGGCTCTCCGAAGAAAGAACGGCGGCCAGCCGATGCAGCTCGTCGCCCTCTTCGACCCGCCGGGACGGCGGAACGCCGCGCGACGACGCCGCGAGGAACGCATGGATCTCGGCGACGCTTCGATGCACGCCCGCCCAGTACATGAGCGCGAGCCGCCACATCCCGACGACGACGTCCTCGACGGCGTCGGCCGCTTCCCCCGCCGACACGAATGCGGCGTGGCCGTCGTAGCCGGTCGCGACCATCCCTTCGGCGCGCGGAAGCGGGACGATCCCGTCGTCCGCGCGTCCGGTGAAATCCGCCAGCGTGCCGCGCAACTCGGAATCGGTCAGGTCGACCGAGCGGTCCGTCGTCGCTTCTCGCAGGACGATCCCGAACGAAACGGCGCGCGACAGCGACGCGCGGCGGTTCAACCTCGCCTTGATCGCGTCGCGTTCTCTCGATCGCAGGCGCGGGGTTGCGGACCCGGGCGCGGTCGCGACAGCGGGCCACGCCCGGTAACCCAGTTCGCCGTCATGTGCGCCGAGATCGCCGAAGACCGCATGCAGGTCGTCCTGCCATGACCCGCCCATCGGGGACCGAGGGTCCAATCGCACGATGTCCACCGCAGCGCGCAGGGTCGCCGCGAGGGCGCCGAGGCGGCTGAAGTCGTAGACGTCGACGTCGAGGACGTACTCGACGGCGCCGATGCCGTGGTCGTAATAGACGGCGCGCTCCTCCGAGCGGACCACGTCGCAGCAGAACCGCCGGCATTCCCTGCGGACGTATCCGGCGAAGGCGCTTGCGGCCCCCGTCGGGCCGGTCGCGGTGTTGCGCCAGATCAGGACGTCCCGCCGCCCTCCGCTGCTCGCCCGCTGCGCGACCGAGAACTGCCCCACGTCCCAGGAGTCCGGCGCGCCGCCCTGCGACCGACGGTGCTCGCGCAAGCCGTCCCGGAACTCACGTAAGACGGCGCCGCGCCGTCCCGGATCGACGACCGGCCATTTGCCCTTCCAGAAGAACGCGTGGCTCGCCACCACGCGGACCCGGACGGCGACCCTTCGTGGCCCCTCGGTCGCGAACGAAGTTGCAGTCATCCGCCTTCCAGCCCGCGCACCCACGGCGCGGCGAGGCATTAGAAGGCGGCGCCCCCCGCCGGACAAGGGATCCGCCGGTTTCCTTCGGAACTGCTCGCCTGACGGCGCCGCCGCGTCGCGCGCCGTCGGCGTTCCGGCGCAAACGGGGGCGCCGGGCGCACCTCACC
>DASPNK010000656.1:0-4102 GCA_035626575.1 Planctomycetota bacterium
GGGGGAGGAGGCGGCGACGCGGGCCGCGAACGCCGCAACGACGAGCGGCGGCGCGACGAACCTCGGCAGGGGGCGCCGCGCGACGGCGCCCGCGAAGGGCGCCGCGACGAAGGGCGCCGGGACGACCGCCGCGACGGCGGACGGCGCGACGAGCGTCGCGGCGGCGGCGAAGGTCGGCGCGACGAGCAGCGACGCGACGACCGTCGCGACGACGAAGGGCGCCGCGACGAAGGGCGCCGCGACGGGCGCGACGAGCGCCGCCCCGCGGCGGAGCTGGACGATCCTTCGCGCGGCGGGTTCCCGGGCGAAGGCGGCGAGGGCGGCCTGCGGCCGGTCGTGCGCGACGTGACCCGCGCCGGGCGCCACGAACCGACGCCCGACGAACTGATGCCTCCCGACGAGGAGACGCCGAAATCCGAGGAGCCGCAGGACGAGCCGGAGGGCAAGTCCTGGGAGCTTCTCGACGACGAGTTCACCCCCGACGGCGAGGAGCGCGGAGGTCGCCGCCGCCGCCGCGAACGGTTCGAGCGCGGCCGTCGCGACGTGGAGGAGCTCGGCGCGGGCACCAGCGGCATCGACGTCCTCGAGCAGCCGCGCGAAGGCGTCGAGCGGCGCCGCCGCTCGGTGGAGCCGGGGCTCACCCTGCGCGACCTCATGCCGTTCCTCCGCCCGCCGCGCCACGTCGTGGTCTGCGGCGCGGGGACGGGCGCCGGCCACGCCCGCATCGCGCACGCCCTCGCCGAGCTGCTGAAGGCCGCGGAGCGCAACCTGCTCCTCCGCGAGGTCGACTGCCTGGACCTGCTGTCGCCCGAGTACCGCCCCGGCTACGTGCGCGCCGTCCTGGAGGAACTCGCCCGGCGGCCCGCGCTTTACGGCGCGCCGTTCGAGACCGGGTCGCCTTCGGCGGCCGATCGTCTGCCGGAGGATCTCGACCCGTTCCTCGGCGAGATCTTCGCCGACAAGCTTCGGCAGACGCTGATCGACAAGCGGCCCGACGTCGTGGTGCTCACGCATTGGCTGCCGCTCCGGCGGCTCGAAGCGGAGGCGGCCCACGGGGCGACGCTGCCGAAGATCGTGGTCGTCGCCGGCGACGTCGACTACCACCCGCTCTGGTGGTCGCCCGTCGTGAAGAGCTGGTTCGTCCCCAACGCCGATTTCGAGCGGCGCCTCGCCGAAGCGGGGGCGCCGCCCGGGTCGGTGCACGTCGTCGGGACGCCGGTCTCGCCGTCGTTCTCCGAAGAGGTCGACCGCGAAGCGGTGCGGCGGGCCGAAGGCCTGCGCCGCGACGCGCCGACGGTCCTCTTCCGGCCGGGCGGCGTCGGCGCGAACGACCGCGTCGCGCATCTCGTCCGGCGGCTGCTCGCGGGCGGGGCGCCGGTCAATCTCCTCGTCGTGGCGGGGAAAAACGACCGTCTGGTCGAGGAGCTTTCCGCGCTCGAAACGCCCGAAGGCTCCGTGCTCAAGGCCTACGGCTTCACCGAGAAGATCCACGAGCTGATGGCGGTCTCGGACCTGCTGGTCACGCGCGCCGCCCCGCACACCGCGGCCGAAGCCGCGTCGGTCGGCCTGCCCCTCCTGCTGCTCCGGCCGACGCCGGGCGCGGAGGAGCGCCTCGCCGACCGGTTGCTCGCGTCGGGCGTCGCGCTGGTCGCGCGCGACGACGAGCAGTTCCTGTCCGAGCTCGGCGACCTGCTCAAGAATCGCCGCCGCCTCGGCGCGCTGCGCGACCGCGCGCGGCAGGCCGAGCGGCCCGACTCCGCGCAGCGCACGGCCGAGAAGCTCCTCAAGGTCGTCCGCTGAGCCGCGGCGGCGCGCCGCGGGCGCGCCGCCTTTCGGAGATCGACATGATCCGCGCGCTTGCGATCCTCGGCGGCCTCTGCCTCGCCGCTGCGCCCGCCTCCGCCCAATCGAAGGACTTCAAGATGCCGCGGGAGAGCCCCGCGGCGCTCGTGCGACAGGAGATCGGCGTCGCGTCGATGCAGATCGCCTACGCGCGGCCGGCGGCGAAAGGCCGCGACCTCGCCGCCGAGCTCGCCGCCGACCGTGCGAAAACCGGCAAGCCGTGGCGCTTCGGCGCCGACGCCGCCACCGAGCTCACGCTCGACGCGCCGGCGAAGATCGCGGGCAAAGACGTCGCGGCCGGCGCGTACGCGCTGTTCGCCGAGCCCGGCGCCGCCTCCTGGACGCTGATCCTTAACGCCGTTTCGAAGCAATGGGGGGCGTATTTCCACGACGCGGCGAAAGACGTCCTCCGCTTCGAGGTCCGACCCGAAACCGCCGAGCACGTCGAGCGGCTGACCTTCGCGCTCGACCTCAAAGGCGACGACGTGATCGTCGCGACGTTCCGCTGGGGCGCCGTCCGGCTCGCCTTCGACGTCGCGTTCGACCTGCCCGCGCTCGAGGAGCGCATGCTCGCGACGGCGCTTCGCGACCTCGACCCCAAGGACTGGCGGACGCGCCTCGGCGCCGCCCAGCTCCGGCTGAAGCGCGGGCGGGCGGCGGACGCGCTCCGCCTGCTCGAGGAGGCCGAGGCGGCCGCCGCGCACTTCTGGATCGACGAGTGGAAGGCGCGCGCGCTGCACGCCCTCGGGCGGGATCCCGAAGCGCTGCCGCTCCTGGACCGCGCGCTCGAGGGCGCCGCGGGCAAAGCCCCCGAGGGCTACCTCGAGGGCCTCCGCAAGCTCGCCCGCGAGTGGCGGGCCGCGCCGCCGCGCTGATCAGGGCGTCAGCAGCACCTGGTAGCTCCCGACCTTCGGGAGGTCGGAGGACTCGACGCGGGCATGATCCTCCCGGCGCCGCCCGCCGCCGCGGACGCGGAGTCCGAGGCGCGCCTCGGTCGCGCCTTCGAGGGGATCGACGTCGAGGCGGAGGAGCCGCCCGTCGGTCGGTCCGGGCTCGAGCGGGATCCGCGCCTTCGCCGTGACCGCGCCGCCGTGCGCGCCGTCGACGAACGCCTCGAGTCCCGCGGTCGCGCCCGGCGCCGCGTCGAAATAGAGGACGAAGGCCGGCGCGCCTTCCACGTCGGTCCGGAGCACCCCCCGGAGCGTCCATCCGCCCTCGAAGCGCACCTCCGCGGGCCGGGTCGGCGGCGCGAGGGCGCGCGCCGGCGGGACGAGCGCTTCGACGTCGTCGTCGAGCGCGAGTCGAAGGACCCGCAGGTCGGAGCGCGCCGTGACGGGGAACGCCGCGATCTCTTCGACGCGCGCTCCCGCGTCGCGGAGGAGGTCGAGCAGCCGTCGCGTTTCGCCGCGCTCGAATCCCTGATGCCGGAAGCGGTCGAGAACCATGACGTCGACGTCGCGCAGGAAGTCGCGCACCTGCGCCCGCGTCGGCTTCGGCAGCCCCGCCAGCGCGGTCACCGTGCACGGCACGCCGCGGCGCAGCGCTTCGGCGCGGAGGTTGCCGCCGTTCACGAACGGGTGATGGTGGTGCGACGCGACGCCGATGCGCACGACGCCGTCTTCGGAGCGCGCGCGGACGCTCTCGACGACGTCGCCGAGCGGCCACCGTTCCGCGTCGGGGCGAGCCGCGGCGCCGACCTCCCGCGCCGAACGCGCGAGCCCGAAGTCGTACCGCGAGACCCACTCGATGCGCCCGGTGCGCAGGCCGGGCGCGTCGTGTTCGAAGGAGCGCATCGCGAGCGCGGCGTAGACGGCGATCGACGCGCCGAGCGCGACCGCCGCCCCGCGGCGGACGCCGCGCCCCGGCAGGGACCGAACGGCGAGGCAGGCGCCGAGGAGGATCAGCGGGACGTGGGGCATCACGTATTGGGACTCGGCGGCGGTCTGGCCGACGGCGACGAGGACCGCCGACAAGAGGGCCGTCGTCGCGAGCAGGGCGCCTCCGCCCGACGGCGGTCGCGCCGGCTCGACGCCGGCCGCGACCTTCGTCGACCCGCCGACGAGGCGGGCGCCCGCCGCCAGGAAGGCGAGCGCGACGACGAGCGCCGCCGTCCCGGAGCCGAGGCCGTCGTTGACGAGATGGAGCGGGTAGTAAAGCCAGCGCTCGAGCGAAGCGTGGTCGACGCCCGCCGAATACGTGCGCTGGCCCGCGGCGCCCGTCACCGAACGCGTGTAGGCGAGCACCGCGCTCCGGTGAGGCG
>DASPNK010000657.1:0-4732 GCA_035626575.1 Planctomycetota bacterium
CCCGACGCGACGTGGACGCGGTTCGGCGGGCGCGACGCGCCGCCGCCGGAGGAGCCGACGACCCTGGCCGCCGCCGCGCCGGCCGACGCGGCCGCCGCGCCTCCGAAAGGCGACGCGTGAGCGCCGCCGTCGCGAACGGGACGTCGGTGCGCGACCGGACGATCGTCGTCGGCGCGTCGTCGGGCATCGGCGCCGAGATCGCGGTGCGCTACGCCGCGCGGGGCGGCGCCGTCGCCGTACTCGGGCGCCGATCGGAGTTGCTCGACAGGACGGCGGCGCGCTGCCGCGCGGCGCATCCGTCGGCGACGGTCGTCGCCGTGCGGCACGACGTGACCGACTACGCCTCCGTGCCCGCCGCGTTCGACGCATGCGTCGAGGCGCTCGGCGGCGTCGACCGCGTCGTCTACGCCTCGGGGATCATGTCGGAGACGGCGCCGGAGGCGTTCGACTTCGAGCGCGACAAGGCGATCCTCGAAACCAACGTCCTCGGCGCCTTCGCCTGGCTCGACCTCGCCGCGACGCGGTTCGAGAAGGAAGGCCGCGGGCAGATCGTCGGCGTGTCGTCGATCGCGGGCGAGCGGGGGCGCGGTCCGCATCCCGCCTACAACGCGTCGAAGGCGTGCCTCAGCACCTACCTCGAGTGCCTCTACAACCGCCTCTGGAAGAAGGGCGTCTCGGTCGTCACCGCCAAGCCGGGCTACATCCGCACGGGCATGCTCGACTACGTCGACCCGAAGAAGCTCTTCTGGGTGTGCCCGGTCGAGAGGTGCGCGGAGATCATCGTCGACGGCGCCGATAAGAAGAAGCGGAGCTTCTTCGTGCCGTGGCGCTGGACGCTCGTCGCGTTGGCGTTGAAGGCCGTCCCGTCGTTCGTGATGCGCAGGCTGAATGTCTGACGACGCCCGCCGCGGCGCCGCCGCCGTGCTGCACGGTTGGGGCGGCGCCGTTTCTTCGTCCGCCGAAGTCGCGCCGGTCCGATCCGTCGACGCGCTGCGTGCGGTCTTCGCGCGCGCGCGGCGGGAAGGCCGGTCGGTCGCGCTGCGCGGCACGGGATGCAGCTACGGCGACGCGTCGCTGAACGCGGGCGGGATCGTCGTCGACCTCACGCCGTTCCGCCGCGTGCTCGCGTTCGACCCCGCGACCGGCGTCGTCGACGCGGAGCCGGGCGTCACCGTCGAAGACCTGTGGCGCCTCGGGCTCCCGCACGGATGGTGGCCGCCGGTGGTGTCGGGGACGATGTACCCCACGCTCGGCGGCGCGCTCGGAATGAACATCCACGGCAAGAACAGCTTCGCCGTGGGAACGCTGGGGGAGCACGTCGAGGCGTTCGACCTGCTCACGCCGCAGGGCGACGTCGTGACGTGCTCGCGCGACGCGCGGCCCGAACTCTTCCGCGCCGCCGTCGGCGGCTTCGGCATGCTCGGCGCCTTCGTGCGGATCCGACTCCGCCTGAAGAAGGTGCCCGGCGGCCGGCTCAAAGTGACGGTCCACGCGCCCCGAAACCTCGCCGCGATGATCGAGCGCTTCGAGGCCGACCGCGCCGACGCCGACTACCTCGTCGGCTGGATCGACGGCTTCGCGCGCGGCGCCGCGCTCGGGCGCGGCGTCATCCATCGCGGCGACTACGCGGGGCCGGAGGACGACCCCGAGGCCGCGGCGACGCTCGCGCTCGACCGGCAGGCCCTGCCGCCGCGCCTTTTCGGGCTCGTGCCGCGCACGTGGATGTGGCGCCTCGCCGTTCCGCTGGTCAACGACCTCGGCATGCGCGCGGTCAACGCCGCCAAATTCCTTTCCGCGACGCTCGCCGCGCGCCGCAAGCCCTACCTCCAGTCCCACGTCGCGTTCGCCTTCCTGCTCGACTACGTGCCGAACTGGAAGCGCTCGTACGGCCGCGGCGGGCTGATCCAGTACCAGTCGTTCATTCCCGCGGACGCCGCCGAACGCGTCCACTCCGAGCTGATCCGGCGCTCGCAGGAGGCGGGTCTGATCCCGTACCTCCTCGTCTACAAGCGCCACCGCCGCGACCCTTACCTGCTCACCCACGCCGTCGACGGCTACTCGATGGCGATGGACTTCCGCGTCACGGCCTCGAACCGCGGGCGCCTCTGGACCCTCTGCCGCGGCTTCGACGACGTCGTCGCCTCCGCGGGCGGCCGCTTCTACTTCGCCAAAGACGCGACCCTCACCCGCGCCTCCTTCGCCCGCTCGGTCCCGCCCGCCGAGCTCGCCGCCTTCGCCGCCCTCAAGGCCGAGCTCGATCCCGACAACCTCCTCCAGACCGACCTCTCGCGTCGGGTGTTCGCGTTCGCGGCCGCGCCCGCCGGACGCCGCACCGGCGGCTCGACGGACTGAGAAGGGAAGCCGTTGCCGAGGCTTGCGTGCGGCTCTGCCACGGACGCGAGAGCCGAGCGTCGATCCCTCGCCCCGCTCGCCCGAGCTTCGTGCGACGGTCGTCGGAGCGCTTGATCCGTCCCCCCGTCGTCATAGACTCTTCGTCCCTACGGTGGGTGTAGCTCATCTGGTTAGAGCGTCAGATTGTGGCTCTGAAGGTAGCGGGTTCGATTCCCGTCACCCACCCTTGAGCGCGTCTTGAGCGACCGACCTCGGTTGCTACTTTCCGCGCCCAAAACGCCCGCGTAGCTCAGTTGGTAGAGCAGGTGATTCTTAATCACCGGGTCCCAGGTTCGAGTCCTGGCGCGGGCATATCGTCGACCACTGAATAAGGCGACAGGCGTCTCGGCGGTACGGAATTCGGCTATAGAGCCGGCGGCGTATGTTCCGACAGGTCCATGGAGGGGACGCCATGGACGCCACTTCGTCGCGGCGGGACGAACCGATACCGGCGCGCATGCTCAACGAGTTCGCCTATTGCCCGCGCCTATTCTGGTACGAGCATGTCGAGGGACTCTTCCGCGAGAGCGCCGATACCGTCGACGGCGAACTGAAACACGGGAAGTTCGACCGGCGCACGCGCCGCAAGGCCGCGGCTCCGGAACAGGCCCGCCGGCTGAAGGACGACGGGGTCGAGGAGGGGGACGTGCTCCGCACGACTTCCGTCGACCTGGCCGACGACGTGCTCGGCATCGTCGCGAAGCTCGACCTTCTCGAACACGGACCTTCCGGGTCCGTTCCGGTTGAGTTCAAACGCGGGCGCGCACCGGAGGGCGGGCCGGGGGCGAGCGTCGTCGACGTTTCGGGGTGGCTCTCGGGCGCCGCCGCCGGGGAACGGCCCGCGCCCCGCCTTTCCTGCGAGGCGTGGACCTCGGCGTGGAAGGCCGACCTGGTCCAACTCGGCGCGCAGGTGCTCGTCCTCGAAGCCAACGGACATCGCGTCCCTTACGGCGTGCTGTCGTACCTCGGCAATCGCAAGCGCGTCGTGGTGCCCGCCTGCGAAGCCTTGCGCGAGCTTGCGCGCCACGCGGTAACCGCCGCCCGCGAGCTCGTTCGTTCGGGCGCGATGCCGCCGCCCCTCGTCGACGATCGGCGCTGCGAGCGGTGTTCCCTGGCGCCCATCTGTCTTCCCGACGAGACGGCTTCGTTGGCGTCGCCGTCGCCGCAGGCTCGCGTGGCGGCCGATCTCGACGCCGAGCTGCCCGACCCGTTACGTCGCATTCACCCGGCGCGCGACGACCAGGGAACGCTCTACGTGAACACCCAGGGCGCGCGCGTAGCGGCGAAGGGCGACGTCCTCGTCGTGAAGGACGGCGACGAGACGGTAGGAGAGGCGGCGCTCATCGGACTTCGCCAGGTCAACCTGATGGGGAACGTCCAAATCACGACGCAGGCGTTGCAACGGCTGATGCGAGCCGAAGTGCCGGTCGGATTCTTCTCCGCCCGCGGCTACTTCTACGGCGGCGTCACCGGGCTGCCCGAGAGCAACGTGTCCCTGCGGATCGCGCAGTTTCGGATGTTCGGCGACCCGTGCGCTGCGTTGCCGCTGGCGCGCGCCGTCGTCGCAGCCAAAATCGCCAACCAGCGGACCGTGTTGCTTCGAAACCACGTCGATGCGGACGGCGCCGCGGCCGAGACTCCCGCCCGGGACCTCCGCCGTTTGCGCGACGACGCCGCCAAGGCCGACTCTCTCGAGTCGTTGCTCGGGCACGAAGGCGCCGCCGCACGCGCCTATTTCGGGTCGTTCGCGTCCTGCCTGAAGGGTGACGAAACGACATTCGACTTCACGCATCGCGAACGCCGGCCGCCGACCGACCCGGTCAACGCGATGTTGTCGTTCGGCTACGCCCTGCTGCCGAAAGACCTCGCCATCGCGGCGGCGACGGTGGGATTCGACCCGATGTACGGTTTCATGCACCGCCCGCGCGCGGGCCGTCCGGCCCTGGCGCTGGACCTGATGGAGGAGTTCCGCCCCCTCGTCGCCGACTCGGTCGTGTTGCATCTCGTCAACAACCGCGTGGTCGGTCCCCGCGACTTCCTGCGCCACGACGGCGCCTGCGTCCTCACCGACGCCGGACGAAAGCGCTTCCTCGAAGCCTACGAGCGACGCAAGGACGCCCTCGTGACGCACCCGGTGTTCGGCTACCGCCTCTCCTACAACCGGATGTTCGAGCTCCAAGCCCGTTGGCTGGCCCGCGTCGTCCAAGGCGAAGTCCCGGCCTACCGCGGCTTCACGACGCGCTGATCGCCGTGCTTACCCGCTTCGTCGTCACCTACGACATCCGCGACCCCAAGCGCCTACGCCGCGTCTTCAAGTGCCTGCGCAATTATGGGGACCACC
>DASPNK010000658.1:0-5114 GCA_035626575.1 Planctomycetota bacterium
GTTTGCAGAGCGCGACCAGCTTCTCCATCACGTCCTGAGCCATCGTTCCTGCTCCGTTCCCAGGCGGCGCGCCGCGCGGGGCGCGGATGATGCCGACGCGTTCCGTCGGCGGCAAGCGCGGCGCCGTCGCGGCGCCGGTCCGTAGAAACGCGAACGGCCTCGTCGCGAGACGAGGCCGTTCGAAGCGCGGGCGAGGCCCGCGACGCGGTCGATCAGGGCCGGACCGCGGTGAAGCGGAACGGCGTTCCGACCGTCGCGCCCACCGGGATCACTTCGACCTCGACGGACGAGCCGGGCGCGAAGCCCTGCGCGGTCGCGTCCCACAGGTACACCGTCGTGCCCGCGTTCAGCCCGCCGTCGGAGTTGGCCGAGCCGGCGACCAGGCGCGCCATGTTGAAGGGCCCGCTCGACCCGCCGCTGCGGACGCGCACGATTGCGTAGCCGCCGTCGCCGTCGGGATCGGTCGCGTTCACCGTGATGCCGACGCCGCCGACCCCCGCCGAGAAGCTCGCGCCGGTGATGGTCGGCGTGGCGTTGTTCTGCGGGAACGTCTCGAGGGTGTCGAGGAACGTGGAGCCGTTGCGGCCCGCGACGACGACTACCGTGCCGTTTTCGATCGCGGTCGTGGTGTGGTCCGCGCGCGGCGTGGTCATCACCGTCGCCACCGGCGAGAACGTGAGCGACGGCGCCAGGAAGATCTCGACGTTGTTGGTCGTGCCCGTCGCCGTGTCGCCGCCGGTGATGAGGACGTTGCCGTCGCCCAGCAGGATCGCCGAGTGCGACGCGCGGTTCAGCGACATGACCGGCGCCGTGACGGTGAACGCGCCCGCGCCCCCGAGTTCGGGGAAGAAGATGCGCGCCGACGACGCGAACGACGACGGATTCGAGACGAGCTGACCGCCGGCGAGAAGCACGTGGCCGTCGGAAAGCCGGGTCGCGGTGTGGTTCACCAGGTCGACCGTGCCAAGGGACGCCGAGACCATCGTCTCGGTGGTCGTGTCGAACAGTTCGGCCGGCAGCGGCGTCGCCGACGAGGCCGGGTCGAAGCCGCCCGCGATCAGAATGTGACCGTTCGGCAGCAGCGTCGCGGTGTGGCCGCGGCGCGGGGAGGCGAGCGTCGCCGCGACGGAGACGAACGAGCCCGACGCGCCGGCCGGCACGAAGGCTTCGATGGTCGCCGTTCCGACGCCGGGGCCCGTCTGGCCGCCGATGACGTAGACGCGGCCGTTGGGGGCCCAAGTCGCCGTGTGGCCGCGGCGCGCGACCGACATCAGGTTCGAGGCGGCGGTGACGAGCTCGGTGGGAGTGAAGCAGTAGACGTTCGCCGAGTTGTCCGGCGTCGCGCCCGCCGTCGCCGTCGCCACGCCGCCCGTGACCAGCAGCTTGAGGTCGCTGGTGACGGGGTCGAGGTAGAAGGACGCGGCGTGATCGGTGCGGCCGACGCCCATCTGGCCGGAGAAGGCGAGGGTGTGGGTGAGGGACGCGACGTCGACGTGGAAGCGGTCGATGGTGGGGTAGGCGGCGAGGGAGCTGCTGTGGCCGCCGGCGATCACGACGTCGTCGTCGCCGGGCGAAAACGCGGTGTGATCGGCGCGGCCGGCGCCCGGGGGCGCGCCGGGCGTCGCGCCCGCGCCCGCGCCGGAGGAGGCCTGCACCGGCACGGTCGGCGCGTAGCCGAAGGCCGTGGAGCTGGTGGCGCCGGCGCCCGCGCCGGACCCTTGGGCCGTGACGCGGAGATTGCCCGCGCCGGGGCTGATGGCGAGGAAGCCGAGGTCGGCGCCCGCCGCCCAGTAGAAAGTTCCTGAAACCGAACCGGTGGCGCCCGTGTTAGCGCTCACGGGGTTCGTCCCGTCCGACGTGATCGCCGGCGTCTGGGCCAGAGCCTGAGCGGTGCTCACCGGCGTCGCGACGATGAACACGCCCGGGCTGGCCGGGACCGAGTACTCGAAGAGAAGGTTGACCAGGGTGTTGGTCGGACCCGTTGCGGTGAAGGGCACGCACAAAATGCCGTTCGGCAGTTGAGTGGCGGCTCCGAGGCTCAAAGTGACGCCGCTGACGACGACGTCGTCGTCGCCGCAGCCGGCGACGGAGATGGAGAGCGCGGCGACCAATGCAAGAACGGTCGCGCGGTTCCGGATCGAGTGGTCCCTTCGGCGCATCGGACTCAGGCCTCCCTGTTTTCCCTATCGCTCGTGCCTACGAACGAACCTGCTTCGCAGCGGCGATTCGCTGCGTCGCGCGCACGGCACCGCCCCCGGCTGCGCATACGCTAAGGCATGGGCGCAGGCCTTTTTATGCTTTCGTGCGGAGAAGTCAAACGAAACTTGCGTTTCGACCGACGTTCCCCGAAGCGTTCGCAACTCAAGGCATTTCACGGTTCGTAACGCATGGAGCATCCCCGTCGCTCCCGAAGTCGCGGGCGCGCCGAGGATGTCGCAAACGAGCCCATAGAAGCCTCGCTGTGCTTTTTTCGGCGTCATGTGACGCGACCTCGAACGGCCCTTCGGCTTGCGAAACGTCGCTGGGGGCGTCGAGTCGCAGGGATACCATCGGGCCGAAGTGACGGAAGTCTTGACGGAAGCCGGTCGAAACCCGGCTGCGGCGAAGGTGGACGGTCGCTGCGTCGCGGTCCTGTCGCTGGGGGCCGCGGCCGTCGTCGCCTTCGTTCACGACCGCGCGTCGCACGAGGGCTTCACCGTTCCTCGGATGGCGTTCGCCTCCGCCGCCTTTCCCGCCCTCGCGGCGCTGGTTTTCTGGCTTCGGAGCCGCGCCGGAGCGGTCGTTCCGCGGGCGGCCTGGGCGGGACTCGGCGTCCTCGTCGCGGGCGTCGCGTCGGCGTCGGTCGCGCCGGCGCCCCGCGCCGCCGGGGAGGCGCTCCGCGAGCCGATACTCGTCTTCGCCCCGGCGTTTTTGCTCGGCGCGCTCGCGTTGCGAACCGACGCCCGCCGCGCGGCCCTCGCGGAGGTCATGGGTTGGACCGGCGCTCTCGCCGCGCTGATCGGCCTTGCACAGGCCAACGGTCTCGACGGCTACGCCTTCGCTCCGTCGGACGCCGTCGCCTGGGAAGGCCGGCCCGCCGCCGGCGCGCTGCGGGCGCTTTACGACGCCGCCCACCGGGTCGCGGCGCCGCGCGACCTGCCCGACGTCGCCTGGGCCGGTCCGGTCGAGCCCCTCCTGCGCCGTGCATGGGACGCCGTCGCGTCCTTCCGATGGTTCTCCTCGCTGCCCCGGACCGAGGGGCCTCCCGCCGCGGTTTTCGGCCATGCCAACCTCGCTTCGGAGATCGTCGCGGCCGGCGCCGCCGCGCTGACGGTGCGCCTCGTCGGCGACTTCGGGGCGTCGCGCCTGCTCAGGCCCGCGCGCCTCCTCGTCGCGCCGCTCCGCCTCGCGGCCATCGCCGCGTGCCTCGGCTACCTGTCGGCGGTCGGGTCGAGGGCGGCGGTCCTCGCGCTCGCGGCGACGGCCGTCCTGGCCGCGACGGCGTGGATCGTCTCGGCCCCCGCCGGGCGCCGGCGGCGTCGGGCGCTCGTCGGCGTCGCCTTGTTCGCGGCGGCGTTCGCCGCGCTCGCGGCCGTCGACCGCGCGGGCGCCGTCCGCGGCGCGGGCCCCGCCGAGTCGCTGTTCGAGCGCCTCGGACGACTGGTCCGACCGCCGGATCCGACGCGGCCCGCGGAGGCGGCGCGGGACACCGTGGCCGAACGCCGGATCCTCTGGGCCAACACGTCCGTGCTCGTCAAGGAGCGCGGCCCCGCGACCGACGCGCCGTGGCGGACGGCCCTCGGGCTGGGGCCCGGCCAGTGGGAGATCCGGTACCCCGAGGTCTCCGACGCCGTCGCGATCCATCCGCGGGGGACGTACACGCTGCGTCGCCGTCCGGATCATCCTCATCAGGACGCTCTCGAATTCCTCGCCGAGTACGGCCTCGTCGGGACGGCCGCGGGCGTCCTGTTCGCGGCGTGCGCGACGGCCGGGCTCTTCGCGCGCCGCCGGCTCGGCGGCGCGGGCGCGAACGGCGCCTCGGCCGTCGGCGCCGCCGCGGCGACGTTGGCCGCGGCGAGCTTCGCGTCGTTCACCTACCGGACCGCGACGCCGCTCGTCTGGACCGGGCTCGCCGCCGGCGCGATGGCGCCCGCGGCGCTCGCCGCCGGAAGCCGCGCCGCCCGCGGCGCCGCGAGCTCCACGGCGGCGATCGCGGGAGCGCTCTACGGCGGCGCGTGTCTCCTCGTCGGTGAGACGTGGGCCGCGGCGATCGCGGTCGCCGCGGGCCTCGGCGCCGCCGCGCTGCGCTCGGCGCGGCGCGTCTCCGACGGGGAATCATCGGCCGCGCGCGCCGCGCTCGGGCTCGTCGCGCTCGCGGCGGCGGTCGCGGCGACGGCATGGCGGGTCGCCGACGGCGCGCCGGCGTTCGAATCCTGGGCGTCCGGCGTCGCGGTCGCGCTCGCCGTCGTCGCGACGTTCGGAGGGTTCGAAAAAGAGACGACGTGGTCGCCGGCGCTTTGCCGGACCGCATGCGTCGCCTTCGCGGCGGGAGCGCTCCTCGGCGCGCTCGGAGGCCGCAGCGCCGTGGCCGCCGAGCGCGACCGCCGTCGCGGTGCGGAGGCGCTGCGGTTCGCGCAGCTGCATCGGGCCGAACGACCCCGCTCCCTGCGCGACGCCGCGGACGCGTTCGACCGCGCCGCCGCCCGCGCGCCTCGATCGTTCCTCGTCGCCTCGAGCCGCGCCGACGCCTACGCGGCGGCGGGTCGCACGGACGAGGCCGAGCTGTCCGCGCGGCGCGCGCTGCTGCTTCATCCGCGGTTCGCCAACCCTCTCGTGCTGCAGGCGAACCTCGCCTTCGTGCGGAACGACCGCTACCGCGCGGTCTGGCTCGCCGAAGAAGCGTTGCGCTGGAACGCCGGCTCGTCGGAGGCGCGGCTCATCCTCGCCCGCGCGCTCGACGCGGCCGGCGACCGGCGACGCGCGCTCGCGGAGTACGAGCTGGCGGCCGCGGCGGCGCCTCCGGCCGAAGGCGACGCGGAAGGCTGGGCGCCGCTGGCGCACCTCGGCGCCGCCGCGGCGCGTCTCCGCGCCGGGGTCGATCTCGACCGCGCCGCGGCGTCCCTCGCCCTGGCCGC
>DASPNK010000659.1:0-8113 GCA_035626575.1 Planctomycetota bacterium
CCTTGGGGCGGAGCGCGCCGTCTTCGCCCTTTTCGAGGCCGGCGTGGGTGACGACCGCGCACTCCATCGCGAACCCTTCGACGTGCTTCGCCTCCTTGGCGAGGAAGCTCATCGGGATGAAGAGCGGGAAATACGCGTTGACGTGGCCGGTTTCCTTGATGCGCCGGTCCAGCTCCGACTGCAGGCGCTCCCAGATGGCGTAGCCCTGGGGCTTGATGACCATGCAGCCCTTGACCGGCGAGTAGTCCGCGAGGCTCGCGGCGGCGATCACGTCCAAGTACCACTGCGGGTAGTCCTTGGCTCGGGGCGTGACGTTCTGGGCCATGGCGGTGCGGTCGGTGGGGGACGCCGCGACGCCCGCCGACGGGCCGCACGCGGAAAAAGCCGCGCAGTATCGCAACGAGGCCGCGGCGTCCCAACGCGCGGCGGCCCCCTCGCGGCCGGGCGGCCGGGGATCGGCGGAAGCGGCGCCGGCGAGATCGCCGAGACGCCGACGGCGACGTCGAAGCCCCCTCCCCGCAAATCCTTCCGGCGGAATGAAAACGTAGCGCGGTCGTCACGACGCCGCGTTCGCAACCGCTTACTCCCTACGGCGGTAACGGATCCCCGTGGATTCCGTCCCGCCCACGGGCTTCAGGTCCGCCTTCCGCCGCCGACAACAGGCACGGAAGCGCGCGTCACGACGCGCGAGGGACGCCCGGAAGCCCGGGTGCAGGGAAACGGACAACGACCCCCCGAGGGGTCGACCGGTAGAGCGGAGCGAGGGGCGGGGCCCGCGGCCCCGAAGAACGTGTAAACGGCGTGAGACGCCCCGGCACGGTGCGTGCCGGGGCGTCCTTTTTTCGGGGCGTCGGTACGCCTCCCCGTCGCGCCCCATGATCGGCGCTCGCCGCCGCTTCGGGACGCGCCCGCTCAGAATTCGATCGCCCGCTTCGGGACCCACCCGCGCTCGCCTCGATGCGGGTCGCCCGCAACCTCGACGAGGCAGACCTCTCCGTCCGCGGAGGCATGCGCGCCGTGGACGATGACGCAGGTCCCCGGCCTCAGAACCGCCTTCACCGCGTCCTGGAACCCGGCGCCCGGCGTCGCGAGCAACGCGACTCCGGTCGGATCGTCGTCCGCGGCGTTCGTCGCCGGAGGGTCGGCGACGACTCGGCCCTTTCGGGGTAGCGACGCACTCATGGCTGAACTCGCGACAACGGCCTCGTCCACGCAGGCGCGGCGAAGCACTTCGACCGGGCATAGAACGCCGTCCCGCCCCGTTTCCCGGGCGGCTCAGGCAATGGTTCGCACCGCAGGCGCGGACGTCGCCGAGCCTGACGGATCTCCAGGGGCCCGCAGCTTTGAAGCGCCCTCTAAGGTTCGACAGGCGCTTTCAAAAAACGCCCCTCGAAATTTAAGGGGCTTCAGACTTTCGTGTGGGTAAGCCTGACCCCCGCTGGATAGAGGTCGAGCCCGCCGCAGTAGAAGAGGATTGGGGTGCGGAACCGCTCCTTGCTGCGGAACCCGCAGGCGGCGGCCTTCACGCGCTGGATCTTCGCGTTGAGGCTTTCGCACACTGCGCCGGTGACGCCTTGGACCGCGGCCGTCACGATGCCGCGAAGGTGCCGCCGAATGGTCGCCGCGGCGCGGACCATCGGCTCGAGGCGGCAGCGTTGCGCCCATCCGATCCACTTCTTCCAGGCTCGGGTCGCGCCTGATCTCGTGGTGAAGCTCCACAGGGAGCGCGCGTGCTCTGTGATCGCCCAGGCGCGCGCGACCTTCAGCTTCATCGCCTTGAGCTCGTCGAGGCGCGCCAGGCGGTCGTCGTCGAGGTTCTCCGGGTTCTGGAGGAAGAGGAACCGGGCGCCTTTGAGACGCTGGTCGCCTTCGGCGCGCAACGCGCGGTTTTCCTGCTTACGCACGTCGTTGACGCGCTCGTTGAGCATCTTGGCGACGTGGAACCGGTCGTAGGCGATCACCGCGTCGCCTCGCGGGATCTTCGCCCTGATCGCGTCGGCGTACGGTCCGGACATGTTCATGGCGATCGCTTCGATCCTGTCCCTGTGATCCTCGGGGAGCGCTTCGAGGAGACCTTCCAAGGCGGCCCGGGACCGCTCCTGCGCGACGTCGATGACGATGCGCTCGTCGACGTCGCTCAGCACCGTCACGTACTGGTGGCGCTTCTGATAGGAGGTCTCGTCCACGCCGAGCCTTGCGGCGGGTGCGCGGCGACGCCGGGCCATGCCGCGCTCGACGGCGCGTCGCTGGATCCCGTCGACTTCGTCCCACGTCAGCCGAAGCCGTTCTGCGACGGCCGAGACCGTCGCCTGATGCAGCCAATCGATCGCCGGCGTTCGTCGACGCGGCGCTGCTGCGCTGGGAGCGTTGAAGCGGCAAGTCGGTCGTCCTCGAGGCGACCGGTCGCGGCTACGCGGAGACGGCCGAGGAACGCGAGGTCGCGCCCGCGTAGCCGCCTCTTTCGTAGACAGGTCGCCGGTCTTCAAAGACCTGCGATTTCCGGCGAAAAACGACTGGATGCGTCGCGCGAGATCCGCCTTCATGTGACCCGCGCTGGCAGGCATTCCGCCCGCCCGCGCGACGGAGATCACGATGAAGATCGCGAACAGGGGGCGGCGGCAAGAAGGCGACCCGGCGTTGATCGCGGCGGCGGCCGCGGATCCGAGGGTGCGGGCGCTGATGGCGCTGAGCGAGGTCGAGGACCGAATCCGGGCGACCCTCGACGCGGCGATCGAACGCGTGTGCCGCGGCGAGGTGGCTGACCTCACGGCGCTGGTCGAGCAGGTGGAGCGGATCGGCGTCCTCTGCGGGAGCGCCCGATGAAGACCGCTATCGACGCGCCGCGGCGCAGGACGGTGAACGACGTGGTGCCGCAGGGCGAGCTCAGGCCTTTGGGCGACGAGGTGGCACGCGCGGCGGTCTACCGCCGGCACATCGAGGGGCTCCTCGAGCTCACGCGCGAGACCGCGCAACGCCTCGGATCGGCGCCCGACCTGTTCCAGCTCCGCGAGCAGCTCATGGAGCTGCATGGCCTGACCAGCGAGTGAAGGAGGAGACCATGAAGGCCACCACGAAGAAGACGTCGAGGAACCCCGTCGCGAAGCCCGCGGTCGCGCCGTCGGAGGGAACCAGCGAGCGGTTCAAACGGCTCGTCGCCGGCGGCCGCGCCAAGACGAAGGCACCCGCGGACGAGACGGTGGCTCCGATCGCTGAGACGACCGCGATCGCAGCCGAGACGCCGCAGCCGCCCACCGAGACGGAACCGCCCGTCCGTGATTTCCCCGGTCAGGTGACGCCGGAAGAGCACGGGCGGTTCACGCGGCTCGCCGACGTCGGCGCGGCGTGGATCGAGCACCTGAAGGCGAAGGGCGCGTCGACGTCGACGACCGCGAGCTACACGCAGGACTTCGCGCTCGCGGTCCAGCACTTCGGCGCCGACGTCGACCCGGCGACCATCACGGCGAAGCAGGTCGCGGCGTTCAACGAGAGCGACCTCTGCACGAAGAAGAAGGGCGGGCAGCCGCGCGCGATGCCGACGATATTGAAGACGCGGCGGGTGCTGCGGCTGGCGCTTGCGTGGGCGCGCGGCCTTGGTGTAACCATGGTGCCGTAGCGACACGCTGCGAACTTGGGCCCTTCGACGGTCGGTCAGCCTTGACAGCCTTGGCCGCGGCGCACAAGCTCCGCCGCGGCAAAGACCTATCGTGCTCAAGGCCATCGACTTCTTCTGCGGTGCCGGCGGTCTAACCCGAGGGCTACTAGACGCCGGCATCGACGTCCGAGCGGGCGTTGACATCGACTCGACGCTCAAGCGAACGTACGAGGAGAACAACGTTCCGAGCAGATTCGTTCAGCAGGACGTCAAAGATATCGACATCAATGCACTAAGGCGGAGCCTCGGAATCCGCAAAAGCGACTTCACACTCTACGCAGCGTGTACCCCCTGCCAGCCGTTTTCTACGTTGAACCAGCGGCAGGGACGAGATAGCCGCAAGAGCTTGCTGCTTCGATTCGGCAAGCTCATAACGCTGAGTCCGCCCCATTTACTCATCGTAGAGAACGTGCCGGGCCTACATACAGCATACGGCAGGTGGGTGTACGCACGATTCGTCGCGCTACTCAATCGCGCTGGATTCAAGCATCGGTTTGAAGAAATGCTCGATGCTTACGACTACGGCGTGCCGCAAGTCCGAAGGCGGTTCATCATGATCGCTTCGCGAATCGGCGAGGTTGCCCGTCCCCGAAAATCTTCGGTTCGAAGAACTGTACGCGACGCGATCAGCCATCTCCCGCGCCTCGAGGCCGGGCAAGTGCTCAGCGAAATTGACGGGCATCTGTCTCGTGCGCTTACGCCCGAACACGCACGGCTTATACGGTCGGTCCCAAGGAACGGTGGAAGTCGTCAAGATATCGATCAATCATTGCTGCTCGATTGCCACAAGAACCGTCCGAAAGTACACCGAGACGTCTTTGGCCGTATGGCGTGGGACGCGCCCGCGCCCACGCTGACGTGTCGTTGCACCGACGTCTATTGCGGTCGATTCGTCCACCCGGAGCAAGATCGCGGCCTGTCAGTTCGTGAGGCAGCCGCCCTGCAGTCGTTTCCAGATGGGTACAAGTTCTTTGGCGCGTCGATTTTTAGAAATTCGACCCACATTGGAAATGCTGTCCCTGTCGCACTTGCTCGGCGACTAGGACGCGCCGCCATCCGATCATTGGAGAGTCACATTGCCGCCGGCTAAGCCTTTCGAGATCAGATTCGACCCCGGGACCATCAAACACCTCGGGGTTCAGATGTATTCGACGCTGCCGCCAGTAATCGGAGAACTCGTCTCGAACGCATGGGACGCAGACGCTTCGCATGTCGACGTGACGATCCCTACGACAACTGTGACTGACGCATCCGAGATTGTCGTCGAAGACGACGGCGGAGGCATGACTGACGACGCCGTGCGCAACGCCTACCTGGTCGTCGGCCGCGATCGTCGCGCTGCGGAAGGCACCGATCTTACAGCATCACGCCGCCGACCCATTATGGGCAGGAAGGGAATCGGAAAATTCTCAGCATTTGGCATTGCTCAGGAGATAGAGGTTGAAACTGTTCACGCAGGCGCTGTAAGCCGCTTCGTTCTAAAGTATGACGAGATCGAAGCTGCACGTGGTCGCGTTGAGATTCCCCCGCTTCCCCCATCGGGAACGCTGATCCGTGGCACGCGAATCACACTTCGGAAGATCAAGCGATATCGCACACAACCCGTGAACCTCGACATCCTGAGGCGGGGGCTCGCTCGTCGGTTTTCAATTATCGGTGCCAAGTACTCATTTGAGGTGCGCACTAATGGCGTTGCCATAACAGCGCTCGAGCGCGACCTTACGAGGTTACTTGATAAGGGCCCCGGCGGTGCACCGATGCTCTGGACATTCAAAGAGGAGGTGAAGCCTGGCTCGGGGTGGATTGTCGAAGGTTGGATAGGGGCCCTAAATCGTACGACTCCGATAGAGGACGGCATACAGAGAGGCATCGCCATATTCGCGAGAGGCAAGCTGGTGCAGGAGCCGTTTGTATTCGACGCGACGGTTGGACAGCAATTTGCGCTTTCTTATTTGGTCGGCGAGGTGCACGCCGAATTCGTTGATACCGAGGTCGACACAATTGCGACGTCCCGAACGTCACTTGTATGGGACGTTGAGGCAAATGCGCTACTGAAGGAGTGGGGCGAGAAGAAGGTCAACACGATTGCGCGTGAGTGGGCCGACAAGCGCGCACAGCACAACGAGGAAGACCTCCTAAAGCACCCGGTGTACGTGCGATTCCTAAAGGAGACGGAGGACGCCGGAGATACACGCGGGCGTCGCGTTGCGGACAAGCTTATTCGAAACGCGATCAAAGATCCAAATGCGAGCTTGGATTCCCTCGCGCCGTTTATCGAGCAGGTAGTTACATTCGTGGCCTTTGATGCATTCCACGAACTCGCAGGCGAGCTCGAAACAACTGCGGCCGCCGACATCCCCAAGGTTGTCAGGTTGTTCGAAGAATGGCAACTCGTGGAGGCTCGCGAAATGCTGCGGGTTACCAAGGGTCGCATTCAGACGATCAAGAAGCTGCAATCACTGATTGTCAAGGACGCTCTTGAGGTTCCGACACTTCATAACTTCCTAAAGAAGTTCCCCTGGGTGATCGACCCCAGGTGGTCGCTCGTCGCCGACGAAGTGAAGTACAGCCGGTTACTTAAGGCGGAGTTTCCCGACGGCGACTTGCCAATGGCGGATCGCCGGATCGACTTTCTTTGTGTAAGGGAAAGTGACGCCATTGTCGTTGTGGAGATTAAGCGCCCGAGTGTGAAGGCCGGGCGCAAGGAAATCGCGCAGGTCGTCGACTACGTGACAAGACTCCGCGAGCTTGTGGCCAAGAACACGGATCCGGATCTCGAGAGCAAGCAGGTCGTCGGGTACTTACTGGTCGGCGACGTTCAAGATTCCGGTGACGTGCGTCAGCGCTTGATCAATGCAAAGAACAATGGCGTGTATGTCCGGCCGTATCACGAGCTACTAAGCCTGGTCGAACGTTTGCATCACGACTTTCTTGATCGTTACACCGCACTCAAGGCGGCGAAGGCCATTTCAAATGGCGAACCAGAACCTGCTGCGATTGCGGCACCTACGCCGATTCGCCTCTTCAAGAGTCTGAACCGCGCGCCGGCAGCTGCTGCTGGGAGGAGGGGCGGGAAAAAGCGTCGGCCGAGGGGCAAGAAGCGAAGGCGGTAGCCGCCCCCGCCCTCCCCGCCACCTCCCGCCAGACCGCCTCCCCGAACTCCCGCGTCACGACCTCCCGCGCCGCGCCCCAGCGGTCGCCCGCCTCTATGCGCGCCACGACCGCCTCGGCCTCCGCCGCCGCGTCCAGGAGCACTCCCGGCCCGCGGGCGATCCAGCGGAGGTTCTGCGCGTGCCGCCGCAGCTCGGCGGGTTCGGAGAGGAAGCGCGCGCGGAGTGGGGCGGCGTCGATCGGCTGCACCGCGCCATCGTTCCGGAATCGGAGACCCTTGCCTCAAGCTTGCTCGACGACAGCTGAGCAGCGCAGGCAGCAGAGAACGGCTCTGCGTGAACGCAGCATCACGCCGCCGAAAGCGAAGGCGCCCGTCGCCCCCGCGAAGAGCGAGATGGCGATCGGCACCGGCGCCATCGACATCGCTTTGCCGCCGGCAAACGCATCTGAGAGGGCGCAGACGGCGTCGGCGGCGAGTAGCGCCCCGACCAACAAGACGCCCCAACCCGCGGCCGCGCCGACCGCGCCGAAGCGTCGCTCCATCAGAGGACGCATTTCACTGGCGTCGCACGCTTTGCATCGAACCGTCGACACTTGTTCGGGTTGCATGATTGCTCGGCGTCGCTGCATCACGGCGACAGCGACGCATTTCATCAGAGCAGCCGAGATTTTGCACCAGACAGAGAAAATTCGAGGTGGTCGGCAGCGCTCTGCGCGCGACATAAGTGCGCGTGGCGCAACGACGACGCGGTTGCGCGTCGATGCGAACTCGGGAGCTGTCCGCCGCGCAAACCTCGCGACGCCGCTTATGCCGCCGCCAGCCTCATTCCGAAAACTCGGTTGAAGCCAAAGCTCTCGAAGTCCCGCGCACACGGCGTGGCGGGCCCTTCCAGGCGGAACGAGAGGCGCAGCATGAACCGCAGCAGCATCTTTACCAGCGATTTCCTGGTGAAAGCCAAGACGCACGACGGCAAGGACGCGAGCGGAACGATTCTCGCGCTCGACGCCGACACGATCGTCGCGCGGTTTGACCATCCGGCCTCAAAGCTGCTGCCGATCGGCAGCGAGACGCTGATCGCGTTCGAGGGCGGCGGGCTCAAGCGACGGTTCGGGACGCTTGCACGCGTGGGAGGTTGGCAGGAAGGCGATGGTTTCCGCGTCTACACGTTTGCGCCGATCCAACGAGAGGATTTTGAAGACCGCTTCGTGCGGCCGTTTCAGGACGGCCTTCTGCGACGGGCTTCAGTCCGCGTCCTGCCGGAGGAAGACAACCCCCCCGTACTTCAAACGTCGGCCGAAGGCTCGGAATCCGTAACGCAGGCGAAGTTGCTCGATATCTCGGTCGGCGGC
>DASPNK010000660.1:0-3481 GCA_035626575.1 Planctomycetota bacterium
CGACGTCGCGCGCGCGGACGCGTCCGTCGCGCGCGCGTTTTTTTCTTGCGACCGTCGCGTTGATCGGCCCGCAGGCGCGACGCAACATGCCCCGCGCGTCGGCGGATCGCGGCGCGGCTCTCCAGCCGGCGCCGCCGCGCCGTCGGCGAGCTCCCGCGACCGCGCGGCTTCGGCGCGGGGTCGAAGCTCGGCGCGACCTTCCGGTCGCGGCGCCCCCGACGCCGCTTCGCCGCGGACCCGGCGCGGTCGGAATGGCAGATTCGAAGGAGCGCTCGCGTGACGATCAAAATGATGTGCGCGGTCTTCGCGACCGTCGCGGTGTTCGGACTCGCCGCCTGCGGAGACGATTCGAAAAAGGCGGGCGCGACGGCCGGCGCCGAAGACGAATCCGACGAGGCGGAGGAGACGTCGTCGCCCCAGAAGAGCGGCCCTCCCGGCGGCCTTCGCGGGAAGACCACCTACACGGGCGAGCCGAAGGCGGGCGTCATCAAAATGACCCGCGACGAGAAGTGCGCGGCCCAGCACCAGGGCGACCCGACGCAGGACTGGCTCCTCGTCGGCGACGGCAACACCCTCGGCAACGTCGTCGTGTGGATCAAATCCGGCCCGAAGGCGTGGAAGGACGCGGCGACGAAGACCGCGCCCCCCTCCGCCGAGGTCAAGCTCGATCAGAAGGGCTGCATCTACATCCCGCACGTCTTCGCGCTCCGGGCGGGCCAGCCGTTCTCGGTCGTGAACAGCGACCAGACCGACCACAACGTCCACTTCATGGGCGGCGGATCGAACAAGGAGTGGAACCTCGCCCAGGCGAAGGGCGCGGCGCCGATCACCAAGCCCTTCGCCGAACCGGAGGCCGTCCCGGCGATCTTCAAGTGCGACATCCACCCGTGGATGACCGCCGTCGTCGGCGTCTTCGGGCACGACGCCTTCGCCGTCACGGGCAAGGACGGGGCCTTCGAGTTCAAGGCGCTTCCGCCCGGCGACTACACGCTCCAGGCGTACCACGAGAAGTTCGAGAAGCCGATGTCCGCGAAGGTCTCCGTCGAGTCCGAGAAGACGGTCGACGTGGCGTTCAAGGCCTTCAAGTTCGAGTGATCGCAGCCCTCGTCGCGGAGGAGGCCGCCGCGGCCTTCTCCGCCGATCGACGCGCGTCGTCGCGCAGCCTGTCCCCAGAGAGCCCGACGTGATCAACCGCCTTCGCTTCCTTGCGCTGCGCGCCGCGGCGATCGCCGCCGTGGTCGCCGCCTTCGCCGGCGCCCAGCAGCCCGACGCCGCTCCGGCCGCCGACGGCCATACCGCCGGCTACGACTTCCTCGGAGCGAAATGGCTCCAGGAGCGCGCGTCCGCCGACGACACTCCGGTCGAGATCGACCGGTTGTTCGTCCTCATCCTCTGGATCACCACCGTCACCGCGGTGCTGGTCTTCGGAACGCTCGTCTACTTCCTCCTGAAGTACCGCGGACGACCCGGCCGCAAGGCGTTCTTCACCCACGGCAGCCACAAGGTCGAGGTGGCTTGGACGATCGTCCCCGCGCTCATCCTCATCTGGCTCGCCCTCGTGCAGGCGAACACCTGGCTCGACATCAAGGCGCCCGACCGCATGCCGGACGCCAACGACCCGAACGTCACCTTCGTCCGCGTGCTCGCCCAGCAGTTCCAGTGGAACTTCCGGCACGCGGGCGCGAACGAGATGTTCGAGCGCTTCGACCAGCGGCGCTTCGACGGCGACCTGGCGGCCTTCTACGAGGCCTCGAAGGTCGAGACGGAGAAGGCGGAAAAGGGACAGAAGAACCGCCTTCCCAAGTCGAGCCTCAACCCGAAGGGCTTCAACCCGAAGCGGGACGAGGACACGGTCGTTCCGCTGGTGCGGCCGAACGCGCTCGCCGACGCCTACTGGTCGAACGACGACGACGACGACGTCGTCGACACCGCCGAGCTGGTGCTGCCCGTCGGGCGCCGCGTGCTCGTCGACCTCCGCTCGGTCGACGTCATCCACAGCTTCTACATCCCGGCGTTCCGCGTGAAGCAGGACGCCGTCCCCGGCAAGCCGATGCCGGTGTGGTTCCACCCCACGAAGCTCGGCGTCTACGACCTGATGTGCGCGGAGCTCTGCGGCAGCGGCCACACCAAGATGAAGGCGAAGGTCCGCGTCGTCACCCTCGACGAGTACCGCAAGTACGTCGCCGAGCAGTCGGCGGCGGGGACCGGCAAGGTGAACCGCAGCATGGCCAAGGCGAACAGCGACGTCTGGCGCACCTGGCCCGCGCAGGACAAGACCGTCCTCGAAGCGCGCCTCAAGTAAGTCCGACGCGGACACCCGACGCAACCAGAAACCGGCGGCCACGAACATGCTGCAGCACGCGGATCCTCACGGTCACGCTCACGCCCACGTCCACCACGAGGAGAGCTTCTTCCGGAAGTACATCTGGTCGCACGACCACAAGATGATCGGGAAGCAGTTCTTCTTCACCGCCCTGTTCTTCTATGCGGTCGGCGGCCTGCTGGCGCTCGGCGTGCGCTCCCAGTACGCGTGGCCCGCGGGCCAGAAGTGGGAGCGCGTCGAAGCGCGCGACGCTTCGGGCGCGCCGGTGCTCGAGCCGAGCGGGGTGCCGCGCCTGGAATGGAAAGCGGTCGGCGAAGCGCCGTGGTACGCGCGGCTCACCAACAAGGTGCTGAAGCCGCTGCTGCAGTCGCCCGACGACACCGTCCAGCTCGACGCCTACAACCGCGCCTTCACGATGCACGCGTCGGTGATGATCTTCCTCGTCATCATCCCGATGCTCGTCGGCGCGTTCGGAAACTTCGTCACTCCGCTGCAGATCGGAGCGGGGGACATGGCGTTCCCGTTCCTCAACGCGCTGTCCTACTGGATGATGTGGCCCGCGATCGGCCTGCTCGGATGGTCGTTCTTCGTCGACGGCGGCGCCGCCCAGGGCGGCTGGACCGGTTATCCGCCGCTCTCCGAGAGCGCCTTCACGCCGGGTTGGGGCACGACGTTCTGGACCATGGCGGTCTTCATCGCCGGCGCCTCCTCGATCATGGGCGCGGTGAACTACATCACCACCATCGTGAAGATGCGCGCGCCGGGCATGCACCTCTTCCGCATGCCGATGACCACCTGGGCGATCTTCATCACCGCCATCCTCGTGCTCTTCGCCACCCCGGTCCTCGGCTCGGCGATGATCATGATGACCCTCGACCGCACGGTCGGGACCAGCTTCTTCCTGCCGCCGGACATCCTCGCGTCGGGCGCGCCGATCTCGACCGGCCAGGCGGGCGGCGGCCAGGTCGTGATGTGGCAGCACCTCTTCTGGTTCTACAGCCACCCGGCGGTGTACATCATGATCCTGCCCGCCATGGGCATCGTCAGCGACGTGCTGTCGACCTTCGCGCGCAAACCCCTCTTCGGCTACAAGCCGATGGTGTTCTCGGTGGCCGGCATCGCGGGCCTCGGGTTCATCGTGTGGGGCCACCACATGTT
>DASPNK010000661.1:0-2655 GCA_035626575.1 Planctomycetota bacterium
GCCGACGCGGCCTTCGAGAGGCTCCTCCGCGCTACGGCGGAGCCCGCCGCCGACGACGCGGGCGCCCTCCGCGTGCGCAGCGAACTCGTCGACGGCGCGCTCACGCTGCGGTTCCTGGCCGAGCGGCGCGGCGCGACGTCGGTCCGCACGCTGCTGCTCGATTCCGGCGCGACGTTCGGCGCCGGCCTGCGCCGCGTTTACGGGCTCGACGAGGCCGACCTGCCGCTCGCGCTCGCGGCGTGGCGCGCGCAACGGCTCGACGCGCGCTGAACGGCGCCGCGCTCAGCTTCGGATCGGCTCGCCTTCGGTCCGCGCGACCCAGAGGCATCCGATCAGGTCCGAGCAGACGTTGGGCACCGTGCGCGTCATGTCGACGATCCGGTCGACGCCGAGGATGAGCGCGAGGTAGCCCGGCTCGACGCCGACCCTGTCGAGAACGACCGCGAGGAGCGGAAGCGAGCCGCCGGGGACGCCGGCCGCGCCGATCGCGGTGAGCACCGAAAGCAAGAGCACGACCGCCTGCGCCGCGAGGCCGAGGCGGACGTCGGCCACCTGTGCGAGAAAGAGCACCGTGACGCCCTCGAAGAGCGCGGTGCCGTTCATGTTCATGGTGGCGCCGAGCGGCATGACGAAGCCGGCGAGGCGCGGCGAGACGCCGAACTCGTCGGTCGCGGTGCGGATGGTCGTGGGCAGCGTCGCGTTCGACGACGACGTCGAGAACGCGGTCGCCATGAGGCCGCGGATGCGGCCGAAGAACCGCACCGGATGGAGTCGGACCAGGAGCGCGACGGCGGCGCCGAGCACCACGAACTGGTGGAAAAGCAGGCCGAAGATCGCGACGCCGAGGTAGGCGCCGAGCGCGCGCATGACGTCGAAGCCGAGCTTCAGCGTGACCGCGAAGATCAGCCCGGCGACGCCGTACGGCGCGAGCTTCATGGCGAAGCCCAGCACCGCGACCGTGAGGTCGTAGAAGGTCTGGAGGAACTCGAGGAAGACGCGCGTGGTTTCCGGCGGGCGGCGCGCGGCGGCGACTCCGATCAGGATCGCGAAGAAGATGACGCCGAGCGTCTCGCGGTCGTCGGACGCGGCGCGAACGATGTTCCGCGGGATGATGTTGACGTAGGTGTCGACGTCGAAGCCGGAGCCCGCCTTGGCCTGCGCCTCTTTCTGGGCCGCCTCCTTGTCGAACATCGCCCGCACCTCTTTCGCGCGTTCCGGATCCATGCGGTCGCCGGGCCGCACGGCGTTGACCAGGAAGAGGCCGAGGAGCACCGCGAGCAGGGTGCTGCCGAGGAACCACGCGACGACTTTCACGCCGATCCAGCCGAGACGGCCTTTGCCGCCGAGCCCCGCGACGCCGAGCACCAGCGAGCAGAACACCAGCGGCACGACGGTCATGAACAGCATCCGCAGGAAGACCTGCCCCGCGGGATGAGCGACCTTGTCCGCGAACCACACCGCGTTTCGGTAGGCGGGCGCCCAGGTTTCGGCGGGGGCCTTCGGGTCTTCGGGCGCCCAGGCGAGGTTCATCGCCGTGCCCGCGGCGGCGCCGATCAGCAGACCGATGAGGATCCTGGTCGACGGCGCGAGGCGGCGACGCGGGGCGATTTCCATGGGCGCGGACTCTACGTCGCCGTGCGTCCTGCGGACGGCGGACGGAGCGAGGACTCCGCTCGACCGAAGTTCGACGAAGCAGGGCCGTCCCTCGCGCTTCGCTTCGGAGGCGGGCGGCTGCGGTCCATCTCCACGCACTTGAGACGCAGTCTCAACCTCAATAGATTGCGGCGCGCGGGTCGGCGGGCGGAGCGCGGGCTCCGGCGGATCGGCTCGGACGGAACGCGCGGCGCGTCCGCGCGAGGGAGATCGGAAACGTGAAGACGTGTTGGACGAAGGCCGCGGCGCGGGGCGCCGCGGCGCTCGTGCTGCTCGCCGCGGCGGCGGCGGCGCAGGAGACCGAGGCGCGGTTCGCCGACCTCGAGCGCCGCATCGGGGCGTTGCAGGCCGAAGTGCGCGAGCGCGCCGCGCGCGAGGCCGAGCTTGCGGGGAAGGTGACGACGCTCGAGGCGAAGCTCGCCGAGCGCGACGCGTCGGAAGCGCAGCGCCTCGCGGAGCTGGAGAGCCGTCTGGCCGGACGCCCGGACCCGGTGGAGGACGCGATCCGGCGCCTCGAAGCGCTGGAGGCGTCGCCCGCCGCGGGCTCGCGTCTCCGCGTCGGCGGCTACTTCGACCTCGAAATCCGCGACGACGAGGCGACCGATCGCTTCACGTTCGACCAGCACCGCTTCGTGCTGAAGTTCGACGGCGACGTCACCGACCGCATCAGCTTCCGTTCCGAGGTGGAGTTCGAAGGCGGCGGCGCGGGCGCGTCGTACCTCACCGACAACTACGTCGCCGTCGAGTTCGCGGAGCTGCACTTCAAGTTCGACCGCGCGTTCTCGCTGAAGGCGGGCGCGCTCCTCACGCCCTTCGGCCGCTACAACTACCTCCACGACTCGCCGCTTCAGGATCTGACCGACCGTCCGCTGGTCGCGACCTATGTCGCGCCGACGACGTGGACCGAAACGGGCGTCGGCGCGTACGGGGCGTTCGACCTCGGCGGCGTGCGTCTCGACTACGACGTCCTCCTGTCGAACGGCTTCGATCAGGGCTTCTCGT
>DASPNK010000662.1:0-2438 GCA_035626575.1 Planctomycetota bacterium
GCGACGTCCCGGGCGGGGTCGCCGGCGCGCGGGCACGCGCCTTCGCGCTCCGTCGTCGTCTCCCACGCTTCGCGATAGCAGTCGCGGCGGAAGGCGGCCGACCGGACTTCGGCCGCGAAGGCTTCCGGATCGCTTCCGAGCCCGAGGGCGACGCACCGCGCGCAACGCGGCGCGTCGCGGAACCCGAGCAGCACCGCGGCGATCACGTCGTGCCCGCAGAGCGCGGTCCCGCAGCCCGTGCACGGCGCGCCCCGGAGCCGGTCCGCGTCGCGGAGCAGCGTCTCGGCGCGGACCTCGTCGGATCGTCCGGCGTGCACGGGCGGAGGGGTCAACGCGCCGCCGGCGTGGTGAACGTGAGCTTCCGCGTCCAACCCTTGTTCTCGGGAAGGACCTGCCCGTCGACCTCGACGTGCGCCTTCGCCATGTGGTTGAGCGCGCCCGCCGCCGGGGCCGGGTTCGGCTTGAGGTCGCGTCCGCGCGACCACGTCACGCGCCGCTCGTCGACCGCGCCGAAGTAGTAGTCGACCTTCGCCGGATCGGCGCCCGAGTAGCCGTCGGCCGTGGTGAGCCGCACCTTCTCCTCGTTGGTCGGCGTCAGCTGGAAGTCGCCGACGAAGATGTCCGCGACCGCGACGTCGTGCGGCACCCAGCCGATGCCCGGCGCATAGAACTCCGGCCAGCAGTGGTAGCTCTGGTCCTTGTCCTTGCCGTCGAGGTCCTTCTTGAGGAACGAGCCGTACACCATGCGCGTCGGAATGCCTTCCGCCCGCGCCATCGACGTCCAGAGCGAATGGAAATCGGTGCAGTTGCCCGTGCGGTTCTTGAGCGTGTACTCCGTGCTGCCCACCGGCGAAGCCTTGCGGTTGTCGGGGTCCTTCACCCAGTAGTCGACGTTGCGAAGCTCCCAGTCATAGAGGCGGCGCGCGGCGAGCACCGGGTTCTTCTCGCCGCCCGTCGCTTCGCGCGCGACCTTGCGCACCGAGTCGTCGATGACGACGTGCGTATTCGGCGCCAGCTCGGCGGCGAACGTCGCCTTCTCGGCGTCGGTCAGCGGCCGCGTCTTCGACGGATCGGCCTCCACTTTCTGCTCGCGCCGCACGAGGCGGAACGTCTCGACGACGGAGAACTCGCGCGTCGTCGGCGCGTTCGCCTCGACGTAGAGCATCCGGTTGCCGTGATCGTCCGTGATCACCCGGTGCGGGTACGGGCACTCGACCTTCAGGTCGGCGACCGTCTGCAGCGGGTCGTCCTGCGGGTACGCCACCCAGGCGCGCACCGCCTTCGCGCCCTCGGGCACGGCGATTTTGACCTCGTGACGGACGTCGAACGACGCTTCGCGCGGCGGCGGACCGGCGGCGGCCGTCGCGGCGTCTTTCGACGACGACTTGCAGGCGGCGATCGTCAGCAGCGAGGCCGCGGCGACGACGCAGGCGAAACGGGAGGGCATGAACGGGTCTCCGGGAGCGGACGCGCGACGGAGACGGGAGAAGGGCTTCAGCCGTTCAGGGATCCGGACCGGACCCGCCCGCCGACGCGACGTCGGCGGTGGGTTCAGGTGAATCGGTAAGGGGTTCGGATCCGAAGCGCCATGAGCGCCCGGAGCCTACGGCGCCGCGCGGCGCCGCGTCAACGTGCGGCGGGCCCCGCGGCGGACGCCCGCTTTCCGGCGGCGCGACGCGCGGCTGCGGCGGTCTCGACCCGGCGGGCGACCTGTTCGAGCGCCTCCGCAGGCACGCCGGCCGTCGGAAGGAGCGTGAACTGCGCCCCTTCGTACACCAGGAGCCAGTAGTCGGGTTCCCGGCGGACCTCCGACACCGAGGACCAGGGCATCGTGAAGCTCCCGTGATCCGACGAGACGGTGAAGGCGTCGTCGCCGACCTCGAACGTCGCGCGCAGAGCCTTGAGGCGCCGGAAGGACTCGATCGCGCGCCGCCGATGCTCGCGGAAGACCGCGAGGACGAGGACGACGCACAGCGCGGCGACGGCCGCGAGCGCGCCGAACAGCGCGCCCCGTTCTCCGCGCGCCCACATCCAGGCCACGACGACGACCAACCCGCCGAGGGCGACGAAGACGCCCGGGCCGAGCCGGCGGAAGAGGAACCCCGGAATCGCCCGCCGGAGAAGCGACTCGTCGTACGCGACGATGAACGTCATGCGGTCGTTCATTCGGAATGACGGCGCCGAGGCGCGCGCCGAGAATCTACCGACGGCGAGCCGAGCGCGACCGGCGCCGGGATCGACCGTGTGCGACCGACGACTTTCCAACGGCGGAACGTCGACGATGCAGGGCCGTCCCTCCGCGGCGCTTCGGGCGCGGGCCGCTGCGGTCCAAGCGTCGTACGCCGTCGGCGGTCCGTGCGTCGCCTGCCGCGAGGAGAACCTGTGCCGTGCCCGACGAGGACCGCGGAGCGACGTGCCGAGGGGGCGTAGCCCCCGAG
>DASPNK010000663.1:0-3103 GCA_035626575.1 Planctomycetota bacterium
GAACAGACCGAGCTGCGTTTCCACGACGCGATTCTACGCGGCGCCCGGAGCGACGCGACGCGGATAGGATGACGCGCGTGATCCGGATCGCGGCGGTCCTCGGCGTGGCGTGCGCGTTCGCGCTCGAAGTCGCGTCGCCTCGCGGCGCGGCGTCGAGCGTCGAGCCCGTCGCGCGCGACATGGAGAGCGGAGTCGCGACGAAGGCGCCGGCCACGGCCTCGCCGCCGGACCAGGATCGGATCGACGCGGCGATCGCGGACGGCCTCGCGTGGCTCGCGCGCGCGCAGGCGCCGTGCGGAGGGTGGACGGCCGACGTCGGGCACAAGCAGGCCGACTCCTACGTGGTGCGCTTCGATGCGGCGCGGGCCCGCGCCGAAGGCCGCGCGCATCCGGGCGTGAGCGGGTTCGCGGGCATGGCGTTTCTCGCCGCGGGGCACGTCCCGGGACGCGGGCCGTACGCCGCGACGCTCGAGCGCGCGATCGACTACCTCTGCTCCGGAGACCCGTCGGAGGCGTACATCTCCGACAGCGAGTCGGACATGTACGGCCACGCCTTCGCCGTGCTGTTCCTCGCGCAGGTCGACGGTATGGCGCGCGGTCGCGACGCCCGCGTGGCCGCGCGGCTCCGATCCGCGGCGCGCATGATCGAGCACGCGCAGAACGCGGTCGGCGGATGGCGGTATTACCCGTACGCCGACGAGGCCGACCTCAGCGTGTCGGTCTGCCAGATGCAGGCGCTGCGCTCGGCGAAGGAGGCGGGCGTGCGGGTCTCCGCCGAGACGGCGCGGCGCATGATCCGCTACCTCGAAGACAGCCGCATCCCCGACGGCCGTCGCGACGCGGGCTGCTTCTACTACAAGATCACCGGCCGGGCCGCGCGCACGCGCACCTCCTTCGCGGTCAACGCCGCGGCGGTCGCCTCTCTGCACTCCGCAGGCGTCTACGACGCGAAGCGCTACGGGCGCGCGCTCGACTACGTCGAGCGGCACTACCGAGAGGTCTCGAGCGAGTACGCCGAGCACTTCTACTTCTGGTACGGGAACTGGCACGCGGTGCAGGCCTTCCGCATGGAGGGCGGCGCGCGCTTCCGGGAGTACTTCGCGCGTGTCTCGGCGGACCTCCTCGCGCGCCGCCGTGACGACGGTCGCTGGGTGAACGCGGTCGGGCCGGGCGACGCGTGGTCCACCGCGATCGCGTGCCTCATCCTGTCCGCGCCTTACGGATACCTGCCCCTCTTCGCGAACTGAGGCGCCGTCGCCGCCGTTCTCGCCGCGCAGGGTCGTTCGCTACCATGGCCGGCCCCGGAGGACGCGCCATGGCCTTGAAGCCCTTCGTCAACGTGAAGTGCCCGTGCTGCGGCGAGATCCTGGAGGTCGACGTCGAGAAGGAGCGCGTGTCGGCGCATCGCAAAGGGCCGCACCTCGACGCAGACCGGAAGAAGGGCGAAGACGACCTGGCGACGGCGCTGCGCAACCGGCAGCAGGCCGAGGCGCGCGCCAAGGACCAGTTCAACGCCGCCGCCGAGAAGGTGAAGAAGGGCGAGTCGGAGCTGGATCGCCTGTTCCGCGAGGCGCAGAAGAAGGTGAAGGATCAGGGCGACTCCTTCGACGACGCGTCGATCCGAAAGCGCTGGGACTGACGCGGGCCGGGCGTCGTCGCCCCGCCGCGGCCGCGCGTTGGACGGGGACGGCCGAGCCCGTATCGTCCGGCCGGAGTCCCCGACATGCCCGAGGCGCCGAAGGTCCTTTTCTCGCAGTCCTTCAAGAAATACACGTCGGAGCATCGCCCCGATCTGGTCGCGTACGTGAAGGACTGGGCGAAGGGGAAGGGGGCGACGGTGCGCGTCCACGAAGACGCGAGCCTGCTCAAGGTCACGGCCGATCAGGCCACGGTCGAAGGCCTGCGCGAAGACCTGAAGGTGCGCTTCCCGGGCTGGAAGCCCGAAGGCATCGAAGGCGCGGACGACAAGAAGAAGTGACGGGGCGCGGCGTGCGGGAGCGCGCCGGTCGGCGGCCGCGGGAGGGTACGCCATGAGCCGACGGGTCGAGGACTACCTCGCGATGACGGCCCTCAACGACGGCACGGCGCGGGCGTTGACGCGGGGCGTCGGCGAAGACGAAGCGCGGCGCCGCTTCGGAGGGCGCAGCAGCTTCCGGTGGATCCTCGGCCACGTCGCCGAACATCGGGCCGTGCCTCTCGAGATCCTCGGCGGCGACCGCGCGTCGAAATTCGACCTCTCGACGGCGTTCGCCCGCGACACCGCGCCGACCGACGACGCGACGCCGACGCTCGCGGAGCTTCTCGAGGAGTTCCTGCGCTTCGGCGCGCTGCTGGGCGCCCGCGTGCGCGAGTTGGGCGACGCCGCGTTCGAACGGACCCATCGGACGCCGGCGGGCGTCGAGCTTCCGACGCCCGCGTTCTTCTACTTCCACGAGACGTACCACCTCGGCCAGCTCGGCCTGCTTCGCACCTGGCTCGGCAAGCCGCCGCTCGTCCCGCCGCAGCGTTGACGGCCGCGGCGGACCGACGATGCGGGCGCGTCCTCGGAGGCGCCGCCTCGTCGGCACGGCGCTGCTGCGTCGGACGCAGCAGGGCCGCCGTGCGCTGCGCGTGCGACGGTCCTGCGCTCCTTCGCGCGCCGTGGAAGGTCGGTGAGCGCCGTCGAACCGGACGCCGTGCGGAGCGCAGTTTCGCCGCACGCGCGGCGCGCGGCGACACTGCCGCGGTGATCGCCGGCGAGCCCTGAGACCTTCGGCGCCGTGCGGCCGGCCGGCGCTTCGATCCGCGGCGCTGCGACGACGCCGCTCGCCGCCTGTTCGCGCCGCGCGCCGGGCGCCGCCTACGGCGCGAGGAGGGACGCGGTGATCGACTCCATGCGCGCGCGGAAGCCGTCGAACGCGCGCGCGAGGTCGAGCGCGGCGGCGTTCGCCGCAGGCACGTCGCCCCGCGCCAGCGCGGCGCGCAGCGCGGGCAACGGCCAGGCGCCGTAGCCGTCGGCGGGGTCGACCGCGACGAGCCTGTTGCGGTACCAGGGCCGCCCGGGATCGACCTGCGGCGCGAGGAACGCGCGGTGCAGCGCGAGGACCCGCCGGTTGATCGCCGT
>DASPNK010000664.1:0-2239 GCA_035626575.1 Planctomycetota bacterium
CGGTCGAGGAGGGCGTCCTCCCCGGCGGCGGCGTGGCGCTCCTCCGCGCCTCCGAAGTGCTGAACCCGGAGAAGGCCGAAGGCGACCTCAAGGTCGGCATCGCCATCATCAAGCGCGCGCTCAGGGCGCCGATGCACCAGATCGCGGAGAACGCCGGCTTCGACGGCGGCGTGGTCCTGCAGAAGGTGCTCGATGCGAAGAACGAGCCGAGCTACGGCTTCGACGCGGCCGACGGCGTGCACAAGGACATGCTGAAGGCGGGCATCATCGACCCGGCGAAGGTGGTCCGGTCCGCCCTGCAGCACGCCGCCTCGGTGTCGTCGCTCCTCCTCACGACCTCGGCCCTCATCTCCGACATCCCGGAGAAGAAGAAGGCCCCGGCCGGCGCGGGCATGGGCGGCGGCATGGGCGGGATGGGCGGGATGGGAGGGATGGACTTTTAGTCCATCCCTCCCATCCCTGAGGTGCTTCGATTCCGCGCCGCTCGCGGCGCGGCGGCTCTTTGATTCCGCCGCGCTCGCGCGGCGGCGGCGTCTTGACGCGCCGCGCTTTGCGCGGCGCTTGACGTCGGAGCGCGGCGACGAACGTCGATGCGCGGCGCCGTTCGGCTTCATTCGGGGCGTCCGATCCTTTGGGGTCGGGCGCCCTTTGCGTTTTCGTGCGGGCCGCGACGCGGCGTTCGCGGGATCGGGCGAACCCGGACGCGCGGGGGATCGTTAACCTTCGGTCCATGAAGCAGGCGGCCGTTGCGCTGTTCGTCACGCTCGTCGTCGCGGCGAGCACGCTCGTCATCTTGAACCGGCTCCGACCGCCGATGGAAGCGCGGTCTGCGGATGCGCAGATCGCGGTCCGTCTGTCGGCGCTCGAAGGTCAGATCCGGAAGCTGGCGGAGGGGTCGTCTCCGGCGCCGTTCCGGCCGGACAGCCGGCCCGCGGGCGAGTCGGGCGACGGCGAGAAGCTGAAGGGCATGACGGTCAATCAGCGCCTCGACTCGATCGAGATCGCATTGTTCGATTTCGAGCGCACGGCGCGGCGCGAGATCCGACTCACCTACGAGGAGACGCGGAAGCGCATCGACCAGTTGGAGGCCCACCTCCTCGCGCTCCTCGCCAAACCCCTCAGCCCCGAGCAGGAGAAGGACGAGATCGCCGCGCTGGCGAAGAAGGGCGTGAAGCTCGACCTCGCCGCCGGCCGCTTCGAGGTGGAGGCGGTCGCGGCGCGGCCGACGCGCCAGCTCGAGTTCCTCGGCGTGGCCGAAGGCGGCCGCGCGCACGAGTCGCTCCTTCTGCTCAACGTCACGCCGAGCGCGATGAAGCGCGCCGCGGAGAAGCTCGGGCTGAAGCCCGGCCGCGCCGCGGACTTTCAGGCGGGCAAGCCGCCGGAGGGCGACGGCCTCTACACCTACGTCGCGTGGGAAGGGCGGCCGAAGCCGATCCGCATCGAGAAGCTGGTGTTGAACACGAAGACGGGGAACACGGTGAAGGCCGGCCCGCTGGTCTTCATCGGCAGCCGGACCTTCTACCACCAGACGACTTTCGAGCCGATCTTCGCCGCCGACGTCTACAACGACGTCATCGCGCTCACCTGGAACTTCTCGGGCGACTGCGTTTTCGGCGCGTCCGACGAGCACGGTCACGACGAGTACATCTGGGCGCCGAACCCGGACCTCGCGCCGGCGCCCGGCACGCCGACGACGCTCACCTTCTGCAAGGCGCCGGTCCCCGACTGGGACGCATGACGACGGAGGCGCCGGCGAGCGCGCGCGAGAGGTTGGCGCGGACGCTGCGGCGCCGTCGTGCGCGCGGCGAAGCGGCGCGCGCGGCGGCCGAAGGCGTCGCGGTCGCGTGCGGCGTTCTCCTGATCGCGGAGTTCGCCGCGCGCGTCCTGTGGATCGCGCGGCTCGACCTCCTGCGCGCGTCCGCCGTCGTCGCGGGGCTCGCCGTCGCCGCAGGAGTCGCGGCGCGCCGGCTGCGTCGCGCGCCGCCGTGGACCTTCGACGCCGACGCAGCCGCGGGGACCGCCGGGCTCTTCGCCGCGAGCGAGACGATCGGATCGACGCGCCTCGCGCCCGTCGTCGCGGCGCGCGCGGAAGACGCGGCCGCGCGGCTCCTCCTGGCGCCGCCCCGCGTCGCTGCTGAGGCGTCCCGTCCGCGCGCCCGGGCCGCGCTCGCGCTCGCCGCGATCCTGGCGCTCGCGGCGGGCGGCCGAAAGCCGCCTCCCGACCTGCTCTCCGCGTCGC
>DASPNK010000665.1:0-2421 GCA_035626575.1 Planctomycetota bacterium
GGTCGACCGCGGGGAGCTCGAGTTCCGCGCCGTCGACGACTACGCGCCGCGGCTCGAGGCCAACGCCCGCGCCTACGTCCGCGGCTACGATCTCACCGTGCGCGCGACCGGCGTGTTGCCCGACGTCGACCTCTCCGTGACGTCCTCCCCGCCGCTGCCCCGCGAGCACGCGCTGCTCCTGCTGGCGACCGGCTCGGCGCCCGGAGACCTTCCGGGCGGCGCCGCGGGGATGGGCGCCGTCGCCGACGCCGGCGCGCTCGCCGGGTCTAAGCTGCTGCAAACGTTGTCCGACGACGACGACGACGACTTTCTCGACCGTTTCACCTTCGAGACCTGGCGGGAAGGCGAGCACGGCGGCCAGACGGTTCTCGGCGCCGAATACCGTTTCAGCCCTCGCTGGTTCCTGCGGGTGGAGCGCGACCGATACGACGACGTCAATCTCGGCGTGGTGCGCCGATTCCGATTCCGATGACGCGCCGCCGCCTCCTCGCCGCGGTCGCGCTGCTCGCGTCGGCCTGCGCCTCGGATCCGCGCCGCGGGGCGGACTCGCGGCCGGCCGGCCCCCCCCTGCCGGTCGCGTTCGAGGGCGCGTTCGAGACGCCGCAGCAGGACCTCCTCGAGGCCGCGAAACGCGAGCTCGACGCGTTCCATCGGAACACCCGCGCGCCGGGCGACCTCGACGACGCCGCGGCGTCGATGCGCCGACGCCTCCGCGAGCGCGGCCGCGGTCACGCGCTCGTCGCCTTCCGCATCGAACCGTCCGAGGACGCGCCCGAGCGGGTGGTCTTCGAAGTCTCCGAAGGCCCGCTGACGCGCCTCGCCGGCGTCTGCGTCCAAGGCGCGACGGCGGCGCCGCCCGAAAGGCTGCGTCCGTTGTGGGAGCTGGGCGCCGAACGGGACGCCGACGGCGCGCCGACGCCGTTCCGCAGGAGCCGCGTCGATCAGGCGATCGCCGAGCTCGAAGCCTGGTATCTGAGCGAGGGCTACTACCGCGCGCGGGTCGGGCCGGCCGAGGTCGCGTGGAACGACGCGCGCGACGCGGCCCACGTCACGGTGCCGGTCGTCGAAGGGCGCCGCTACGTCGTCGCGTCCGTCGAGACCCGCATCGAGCCCGACGACCTGCCGTCGGCGCCGGCGATCCTTCGCGAGACGGAGGCCTACGTCGGAACGCCGTACGCGCCCGACACGCCGCGCCGCATCGCGGCGACGGTGCGGCGGCGCCTCGCCGCCGAAGGCCGTCTCGACATGAGGGTCTTCGCCCGCGGCCGCACGGACGACGAGACCGGCGACGTCGCCGTCGCGGTGCGCGTCCGGCCGGGCCCGCAGCTCTACGTCGAAAACGCCGCGGTGCACGGCGACGATCGCACGCGCACGGACTTCATCCTCGAGCGCGCGGCGCTGCAGCACGGAGCGCTGTTGACCCAGGATCGGCTCGACGACGCCGTCGACGCCCTCTACGGGACGGGCCTGTTCAGGTCGGTCCGCGTCGAGCGCACGCCGCTCCCCGAAGGTACGTCGGCCGAGCAGGCCGTCGACGTCGACGTTCATGTGGAGGAGCTGGACGCGCGGCTTCTCGACCTCGAGGTCGGCTTCGGGACCTATGAGAAGCTCCGCGCCGCCGTGCGTTACCGCGACCGCAACCTCTTCGGACGCGGCCGCACCTTCGAGGCCGTGCCTTCGGCCAGCCTCCGGAGCGCGGGGCTCGACCTGAACCTCTTCGATCCGTACCTGCTCGACGACGGATGGACCGTGGAGGCGATCGCCGGTTTCCAATACCGACAGGAGCCGTCGTTCGACAGCCTCACGGCGCGCATCGAAGTCGCGGCGCGCAAGCGCCTCGGGAAGGAGTCGTCCTTCCGGCTCGGCCAGCGCATGCGCTGGTCGGACGCGTCGCAGCTCGAGGTCGTCGGGGTCGATCCGGCGGCGGAGGGGTCCGCGTTCAGCTCGGGGCCGTTCGTCGAAGTCGAGTACGACTCGCGCGACGACGTCTTTCTGCCGACGCGCGGCGTCTACGCGTCGGGCGGCGCGTGGCTGAGCACGCCCGTCGTCGGCGGCGAGCTGCACTTTCTCGAGACCCGCCTCGCGGCGTCGACGTACCTCGCCCTCGGCGAGGGCACGGTGCTGGCGCTCGGCGGGCGCGCGCGGAACCGGGAGATCCTCGACGATCGCGCGACGCTCCCCATTCAGGAACGCTTCTTCCTCGGCGGCGAGAACAGCGTGCGCGCCTTCTACGAGAGCGAACTCGGCCCCTCCGACGCGCAGGGCCGGCCGATCGGCGGCCTCTCCTCGCTGGAGGCGTTCGTCGAATTGCGGCAACGCCTGGTCGGCGACCTCCACGCCGCCGTCTTCTACGACGTCGGCGTGGTCGGCGCGGACTCGTTCGGCGTCACCGGCCCCTTCGGCCACGCGATCGGCGCGGGC
>DASPNK010000666.1:0-2497 GCA_035626575.1 Planctomycetota bacterium
GCGACGTCCCCCTTACGCAGTCGAACACGGGACGCGGCGCTGCGGTCGGTGCGGCCACGGGCGCGGTGCTCGGCGGCGTGATCGGCGCCGCCACCGGCTCCTGGGCGTGGGGCGCGTTGATCGGCGCCGGCGCCGGCGCGCTCACGGGCTACGTCATCGCCGAAGAGACCGATCCGGCGAAGGACCGCGCGCGCTACGAGCCCGTGCCTGCGAACTCGACGTCTTACGACGCCGACCGTCAGCGTCGCGACGACGCCGATCGCGAGTACCGCGTCGCGATGGCGGCGAAGGATTCCGCCACCGCCGAGTACCACCTGAAGCGCAGCCTCGATTTCTATCCGACGCCGGCGGCGCACAACAACCTCGGCCTGATCTACATGCAGTCGGGCGACCGCGACCGCGCGCGCGAGCAGTTCCGCGCCGCGGTGCGCCTCGACCCGAACTACGACCCCGCCCTGCAGAACCTCGAGCGCCTCGGCGGCTCGTGAGGGCTCCACGGGCCGCGCTGCGCGCGCGGCGCCCCGTGCACGGCGCGCCTCCGGCGCGCACTTCCGGCGGCCGGGAACTTCACGGCTGAAGGTCGGCGGCGCGCGGCCGCCCCTTCGCGTCGCTTCGAGCGCGGGCCGTCGCGGTCCTCAGCGCGCCGCGCCTACCAGCCGTGCACCTGGACGAAGCGCACCGGCGTGCCGAGGGCCTCGGAGAGGAGGGCCATGCCCTCGGGGACCGCTTCGACGCGGTTGCTGAGCTCGCCCTCGAACTTGAAGGCGAGGCGGGCGAAGCCGCCGGAGCGGCCCCAGTCGGCTTCGAGCGCCGAGTTGCCGCGGGCGCAGTGGTAGCACTCCATCGTCATGCACGGATCGTCGAGCGCCTTGCCGTCGCGGCGACCCCAGAAGGCGTCCTGCGCGCAGTCGTAGGGCAGCTCGGAGTTGCAGTAGATGCACGCCACCGGCTCGAGGTTGTCGCCGGCGAAGCCCGCCGTCTCGCCGACGTACGTGCTGAAGACGAGCTTGCCCTCGGCGTCGCCGCGGCCGTCGGCCGTCTTGCGAGGATCGGTGTCGCGGAAGAGGATGCCGGCGTTGGCGCCGTTCCTCCACGTTTCGGGGCGCGCGGGATCTCCCGCGATGACGCCCCGCTCCCGAAGCGCCGCGAGCGCCGCGCGGATCCGATCCTCCGACGGCAGGAGGTGCGGATCGGTCGGAAGAAAAACGACGTACTTCTCGCCCATGCGTGCGCTCCGCCCCGAGGGGGCGCGGGAGTGTAGCCCCGGGGCCGGGCGGCGGCACGTCGTGCGGCGAACCCCGCGATGATTCGAGCCGCGCGGGCGGCGTGGCGCGGACTTCTGGGCGACGTGCACGCGCCGAGCGCGGTCGTCCTCCTGTACGCCGCCGTCGTGCTCTCGCTCACCGAGTACCTCTTCCTTCCGAGCGTCGCGGCGCGCACGCGCATCCCGGCGCTGATGGGATCGTGGGCGCCGCCCGACCTCGCCTCCGGTCTCACCTGGGCCGCGTCGACCTGGACCTTCTTCCTCATTCTTCCCGCCGTCGCCGTGCGCGCGTGCGGACGCTCCCTGGCGTCGATCGGGTGGTCGACCCGTGGGCTCGGGCGTCACCTCGGCGTGTACGCGCTGCTCTACGCGGGGATGACGCCGCTGCTCTACGTCGCGTCGAAACGGCCCGACTTCGTCGCCCTGTATCCGTTCGTGCCGTCGGCGCGCCTCGAACTGCGCTGGTTCGTCGTCTGGGAGGCGGCCTACCTGCTCCAGTTCCTCGCGCTGGAGGCGTTCTTCCGCGGCGCGCTGCTGTTCACGCTCGCCGAACGGTTCGGCCGCACGGCGATCTTCGTCGCCGTCGTGCCCTACGTGATGATCCACTTCCACAAGCCGCTGCCCGAATGCCTCGGCGCGGCGGTCGCGGGAACGGTCCTCGGCGCGCTCGCGTTGCGCTTCCGGTCGTTCCTCGGCGGCGCGCTGCTGCACGGCGCGGTCGGTCTCACCATGGACCTGCTGGCGACCCGCCGCGCGGGCGGAATCTGAGCGGCGGCATTTTCTCGGACGTCGCGCGACGGAGCGCGTCTCTCTCCGCGAAGGAGAAACGACATGCCCGTCACCGCCGCCGTCGACCCGGAGCCGCGCCGCGCCGCGCTCGACCTCGCCTGGACCGAGGCGCTCCGCTGTTTCCTGATCGATCTTCGGCGTCGCGGCTACAGCCTGCTCACGCTGCGCGACTATCAGTCCGACGTGATGCGGCTCCGCCGGTTCGCGGGCGACGCCGCCCCGTCGGAGGTGACGGGCGCGCACGTCGACGCCGCCCTCGAAACCTGGCGTCGCGTCGGGTTCGGCCTGCCGGTCCTGCGTCGCAAGCGCTCGGCGTTGCGCAGCTTCCTGCGATTCCAGGAGGAGCGGCGGCGCACCGCCGGCCGCGTCGCCGACCTGTGGGCGCGCGCGTCGAAGCTTCCGGCCGCCGATCGCCTGCTGTTCGGCTTCGTCGCCGCGGCGGGC
>DASPNK010000667.1:0-4733 GCA_035626575.1 Planctomycetota bacterium
CTTTTCGGACGCGGGCGGCCGCAACGCCGCGAGGAGCCGCGCCTTGTCGGGAAAGTCGCCGAGCGCGGCCCGCGCTTCCGCGGCGTCGCGGTCGAACCGGAGCCAGGCGTTCCACGCGTAGGCCGCGCGGATCTCCGGGGACGCCGGATCCGCCGCGGCGGCCTTCGCCAGCGCGGCGTCGGCGCGAGCGAGGAGCTTCACCCGCTGCAGCACGAACCCGAGGAAGTACCAAGGCGCCGCATCGGTCGGATCTGCGGCCGCCGCGGCTTCGACGGCGGCGAGCCAGACGCCGACGCGCCCCGCCTCCTCGCAGACGGCGAGCGACGCCGAGAGGACTTCGACGCGCCCTTCCTTCGGGCTCAACGCCTCCGCGAGGCTCCGCCGCGCGGCGGCTTCGTCGTCGGCGCCGAGCGCCGCGCGGAGCGGCGCCAGCGGCTCGACGGCCGACGCCGGATCTCCGAACGGCGGCGCCGAGCGCGACGGCTGCGACGACGCGTGTTGCGCGACACCCGGCGCGACGAAGCCTGCGCAGACGGCGACCGCGGCCAGCGCGCGCCGCGCCCGAGTCACTTGATCCTCCGGGCCAGCGCCTCCAGCGGGGCGCGGTCGTCGACGAGGACGGGGGCGCCCGGCGGGGGTTCGTCGAGCCGGATCAGACGCCGCCGCACCTCGGCGCGCACGGGGTCCAGCGCGTCTCCCCGCGCGCGAGGCACGTCCCGCGGAGGCGCGAGCGCGCCCGCGACGAGCGCGACGTTCCAGCTGCCTTCCACCGGGATCGCCCACACCGCGTCGAACGATTCGCGGAGCGTCCGCGTCAGCGCGAGCGCCAGCGGCGACTCGAGATCGGCGACCGACACGTTGACCGCGAAAAGACCCCGCGGCGAAAGCCTCGCCTTGATCGCCGCGAAGCACTCGCGGGTGCCGAGGTGGGCCGGGATGGCGATCTGACGCGTGTACGCGTCGAGCACGACGAGATCGAACGGGCCCGTCGACGAGCGCAGCGCGACGCGACCGTCGGCCGCCAGCGTGCGATCGGGCGGCACGGGCGCGCCGCCGAACGCGGGCGCGAACGCCGCCACCGCGGGATCGATCTCCACGTCGAGCACGGACCGCACCCGCGGCCCCTGCAGCGCGCGCAGCAGGCCCCGCAGCGTTCCGGCGCCGCCGCCGATGATCAGCGCGTCGATCGGGCGCCGTTCCGCATCGACGATCCAATCCGGCAGCGTCGCCAGCAGGTCGTAATAGGCGGAGGTCAACGGACCGCCGTCCAACGCCTTTCGCGAATGGAACTCGGCGCGACCCTCGTCGAGCGAGAGGTTGCGGAACTTCGCGCCGTCCGGGGCGGTCCAGTCGGCGACGCGGACGTACTGATAGGCGGACTCCCGCTCGGCGACCGGGCGACCGCCGCCGTCGCGGACGAGCGGCGTCGTCGCCGCGACCGCGACGCCGCCGGCGAACAGCGTCGCGAGGCCGGCGGTCGCCGCGCGCGGCGCGCCGCCGCCGTACAGCAGGAGCCCCGCGGCAAAGAGCATCGCGGCTCCCGCGAGGACCGAACCGCGGCTGCCGACGCGGTCGAGAAGGACGAACGCCGGCAGGTACGCCCCCACGAGGCTCCCCGCCGTCGACGCGGCGAGCGCCCGGCCCGCCGCCACGCCGCCATGCAGGCCGGCGTCCACCAGGAGGCGCGTGACGAACGGGCTGGTGCAGCCGAGGAGGAACATCGGCGGCGCGAAAGTGACCGCGGCCGCGACGGCGCTCCCGAGCACGAGGCGCGAAACGTCTTCGGCGGGATCGCCGCCGTGGGCGACCGGCGCCAGCGCTTCGGCGACGAACGGCGCGCCCGCCGCGGCGACGCCGAGCAGCGCCGCGGCCGCCCACAACACGCCGGCCAGCGTCCGCGCGCGCGGAGAGCGGTCGGCGAGTCGGCCGCCGAACAGGTACCCGGCCGACAAGGCGGCGAGGACCGTGGCGACCACGTTCGTCCAGGCGAAGATCGACGCGCCGAACCAGGGCGCGAAGAGGCGCGTCGCGGTCAGCTCGGTCGTCATCACGGCCGCGCCGGACAGCGCGGCGGCGACCAGCAGAACGCCGCTGCGGGGGGCGGTCGTCGACACGTTCGCTCCTGAAACGCCGCGGGCCGCGCCGGCGCGGAGGCGCCGGCGCGGCCGTCAGGCGGCGAGGGTCATTTGCCGTCTTTGGGCGTCTCGCCCGCGGGCGTCTCCGGCGCAGGCTGCCCGGGCGGGGTCCCTTCGGCCGGCGCAGGCTCGTCGGGCAGCACCGTCAGCTCGACCTGCGCGACCGGCAGCACGCCGGCGTCGAGCCGGGCGCCGCGGAAGTACCCGAGCAGGTAGTCGAGCGAGCGCTCGAACTTTTCGTCGCGCATCGGTTTTCCGTTGACGACGATCTTCACCGGACGCGAAAGGTCGACGATCGCGTCGTTGAGGAAGAGCCGGAAGACCTCGATGTTCTCCGTCTTGACGTCGATGAGATTGTCGGCGTCGTTCACCGCGACCGTCAGGCGCGCGCCTTTGCCGTAGTCGGCCTTCACGAGGCGCGCCCACGACGAGACGTTGAACATCCCGTTGTCGCTGAAGAACGAAAACGTCTTGGGGAACAGGCCGCGCTTCCGCTCCGTGCAGGCCTGCAGGAGGTTCGCCGTGCATTCCGCGACCGGGTCGTTCTCCATGCCGAGGCGCGCGCGGGCCTCCTGCGCCGGAGGCAGCGGATCGAACGCGACGAGTTCGACCTGAGCCCCGCTCGCCTTCATGGTCTCGAGCTCGGCGAGCTTGTCCTTCGCGTTGGTGACGCGCCCGCCCTTGCGGAAGTAGAACGTCGCGGGAACGGCGGCCGCGTTGGCGAGCATCTTCGGACGGCGCGGCAGCGCGGACCGAACGTGGAGACCCGCGAAGTAGACCGGCCGGTACGCGGCGATCTCGCACGCCAGCTCGCCGCCCTTGCCGGTGCCCTCCAGGAAGATCCGGTCGTTGTCGACGGCGAACGACTCGAGGATCTGCTTCATCGGGAGGAAGACGCCTTTGAACGAGTTGGCGTCGCCGAACTCGATGCGCACTTCCTTGCCGCCCGATTTCGGTCCGAGGTTCGGCGCCAGGAAGATGAACTGGTCGCGCAGCTCCTTGGGCGTCTTCAGATAGAGGTCGGCGAGGTACCGCGCGCCGGTCATGTCCTTGTCCGACTCCGAGTCGTCGTGGAGGCAGATCATGAGCGGGTAACGGCGCTTCGACGCGTCATACCCGTTCGGAAGGATGTAGGCGTAAGTGAACTCGAGCGCGTAGATGCCGTCGCGCCCCGGGACCGTCGCGGTCTGCACGGTGGAGAGGCCCGACGGACTCTTCACGCCGCCGAGCACGCGGTAGCGCTGAAACACTTCGCCCCACGGGGCGACGTTCGCGACGAGCTTGTCGGCGTGCTGCTTCCAGAGCCGGTCGCACTCCTTCCGGAACTCGACGGAAGCCGCTTCGACCTTCTTGGGGTCGACCTTGGGGTCGCGCGGCGTCCGCGGCTCGGGCGGATACATGCCGTACAGAAGCTCCGACAGCTTCTTCACGTCGGCGTCGCCGAGCGGTTCCTGGGGGCGCGCGCAGACCGGTACGGCGACGAGGAGCGCCGCCGCGATCAGTTGGATTCGAGACATGGGACTCCCGTGTCGTTCGCGGAGCGGCGCATCGTATGCCGAACCGTCGACCGCGATCAACCGCCGGCTCCGTCGGTTTCGGGGCGAAGAAGGCGAAGCAGATAGTAAAGCGATCGTTTGCGTTCCGGATCGCGCGCGAGGCAGGCTTCAAAATGCTCGCGCGCCTCGGCGCCGCGCCCCAGATCGACCAGCAGAACGCCCAGATTCTCGCGTCCGTCGAGGGCGTCCTCCCACGCGGCGATCGAAGCGCGCAGGCAGCGCTCCGCGTCCGCCGCCTCGCCCCGGCCGCGATGCAGCAGGCCGAGCGAGTTCCACGCCTTCGCGCGCGTCGGTCGGTCGAGGTCGTCCCGCGCGAGCGTCGCCCGGTACGCCTCTGCGGCCGCGTTCGGATCGCCCGCGTCGAGGAGCAGGACGCCGAGGTCGAGGGCGTCGGGGGGCGTCTGCGTGCGCTCGGCGACGCGGCGCTGGAGCCGCGCGGCGTCGGCGTAACGCTTCGCCGCATGGTGCGCGCCGACGAGCTCGCGCAGGGCGCCGACGATCGCGTCGGGAGGCGCATTCGACGCGGTCGCCGCTTCGAGCGACGCTTCGGCGTCGGCGAGGAGCCCGTTGCGGGCCTCGGCGAACGCGACCGTCGCACGGGCCAGGCCCTCGTCCGGCCGAAGCGCGCGGTAGCGGCGGAAGAGGGCGAGCGCCTCGGCGTCGCGGCGCCGCAGCAACGCGAGGTCGGCGCGCCAGAAGGTCGCCGCGGCGTCGTCGGGATTCCGCGCGAGCGCGGCGTCGAGAAGCTCGGCGTACCCGGCGTCGGACGGAACGGCGCGGAAGCGCTCCGCGACGAGCCGCCACCCTTCGGCCGCGGTTTCGACCGGGAGTTTCGCCGCAGTGTCGGCGAACCAGGCTCGGAGCGCCGCGCGGTCGCCCCGACGGAGCGCGGCGCGCAGCGGGACCAGCGTCAGCGCGGGCAGTCGTTCGACGCCCCGCCGCCCGAGAACCTCGCGCGCGCGCGCCTCGGCGGCGTCGAGGCGCTCCGCGTCGAACAGCGTCCACACCTCGGCCGCCTCCAGCTCGGCGACGTCTTCGGGGG
>DASPNK010000668.1:0-9605 GCA_035626575.1 Planctomycetota bacterium
GATGGTGATGGTGGGCGCGACGTTGCCCCCCACGTGGGCGATGGTCGGCTGGTTCGCCGTGATCGCCGCCCTCGGCGTGTTCGTGGCGATCCCGGTGAAGCGGCAGCTCATCGACGTCGAGCAACTCGTCTTCCCCACGGGGACGGCGACCGCGGAGACCATTCGCTCGCTGCATGCCGACGCGACGGAAGGCCCCGCAGCGGTCGAAGGCGCCGGCAAGTCGCGGGCGCTCGGCCTCGCCGCGCTGGTCGCCGCGGCCGTCGCCGTGCTGCGGGACGTCCCCTTCGGAAGCGTCGGGAAGATCCTTCCTTCCGTCCTTCCGCTTCCGCTCAGGATCGCCGGGCGGCAGGCCGCCGAATGGACGCTCGCGATCAAGACCGAGCTGGTGCTGGTCGGCGCCGGCGCGCTGATGAGCTTCCGCACCTGCTGGTCGATGCTGCTGGGCGGCGTGCTGACTTACGGGGTGCTGTCGCCGTCCTTGCTGGAGCAGGGGCTCGTCGCCGACCCGTCCTACAAGTCGGTCGTGAAGTGGACGGTGTGGCCCGGCGCCGCGTTGCTGGTGGGGTCGGGCCTCACGTCGTTCGCGCTCGACGGTAAGAGCGTGCTGCGCGCGTTCACCGGCATGGCGGCGGCGCTCAGGCGCCGCGGCGCGCCCCCGGAGGAGGAGCGCGACGAGTGCCCGGCGTGGTGGTTCCCGGCGGGGTTCCTCGCCCTCGCGCCGATCGTCGTCGTGCTGATGACGGCGCTGTTCGGCATCCCGTGGGGCGCCGCGCTTTTGGCCGCGCCGCTGGCGGTGCTGCTCGGGTTCGTCGCGGCGCGCGTCACGGGCGAGACCGACGTCACGCCGACCAAGGCGGTCGGGCCCGTCACGCAGCTCCTCTACGGCGGCCTCGCCCCGGGGAACCTCGCGGGCAACATCATGAGCGCGAACGTCACCGGCGGCGTCGGGCTCCACGCGGCCGACCTGCTGACCACGCTGAAGACCGGGAAGCTCCTCGGCGGGAGCCCGCGCGCGCAGTTCGTCGCGCAGTTGTTCGGCGTCGCGACCGGCGCGCTCGTCATCGTGCCGGCGTTCCGCGTGCTGATTCCCGAGGGGCAGGTCGGCGGCGACGAATGGCCCGCGCCGGCGTGCCTCGTCTGGGCGGGCGTGTCGAAGGCGTTCGCGCACGGTCTCGACGCGCTCGACGGCGCCGCGCGGGGCGCCGCGCTGATCGCCGGGCTCCTCGGCGTCGCGCTCGCGCTGCTCGAGAAGTTCGCGCCGCGCGGACTGAAGCCGTACGTGCCGTCGCCGTCCGGCCTCGGCATCGCGATGGTCGTGCCCGGGTCCAACGCGATCTCGATGTTCCTCGGCGGCGCGCTCGCCGAGCTCTGGCGGCGGCGGCGCCCGCGGTCGGCGTCGCTCTACGTCACGCCCGCCGCGTCCGGGTTCATCGCGGGGGAGAGTCTCGCCGGCGTCGTGATCGCGCTGCTGTCGGCGGCGGGGATGCTCCACCGGTGACGTCGCGGGCGGGAAAACGCGCGCGGAGGTCGACGTGACCCCTCGAGGCGAGGACCGGGCCTTCGTCGCGGTCGCGACCGTCGTGGGTGCGGCGGTCATCGCTTACTGGATCCGCAGCGAGATGCTGATCGCGGCGGCGCCGCCGTCGATCCCGGTGCACTTCGATCTGCACGGCCGGCCGGATCGCTGGGGCGGACCCGGCGAGCTGCGGTTGCTCGCCGTCATCGCCACGCTCCTCGCCGTCGCGATGCTCGGCATCGCCGCCTGGCTGCCGCGCGGCGCGCGGCGCTCGCCGGGGCTGATCAACCTTCCGCGCAAGCCGACGTTCCTCCGGTTGCCGCCCGACGCGCGCGAGCGCGTGGTCGCGCCGATGCGCGCGCTCACCGCGCTGCTGCCGCTGCTGTTCGTCGGGCTCTTCTGGTGGATCGCCGAGTCCATGGCCGGCTTCGCGGGGCCGGGCGGCTCGGCGCGGCTGCGGCTGCCGTGGGCGGCGCCGGCGGTCGTCCTCGGCCTCGTGTTCGTGCTGGTCGGCGTGGCCTGGGTCCGCACGTCGCGGGCGATCCGCGCAGCCGCGGCCGAGGCCCGCGACGTGGCCGGCGGCGAGGCGCGGCGCTAACCTCCGGCCCGCATGGGCCTCACGGGTTGCGCCATGGACCGGGCGACGGCGCCCGTCCTCTTCAACGAGCAGGTCCGCCCCTTCATGTGGCGGCTCGGCCTCGCGTGGGACGCCCTCGCCCGCGGCGCGCGCGCCGCGAAATTCGTCATGCTCTCGTTCCCCGGCCGCAACGAGCCGCTGCTGCCGCGGCCGTTCAGCATTTCCGATGCCTATGTCGACGGGTCCGACGGGCGCGCCGTCACGGAGATCCTGTACAAGCCGGCGGGTCGGGCGACGCGCGCGATGACGCGCCTTCGGCCCGGCGACGGCCTCGACGTGCTCGGCCTCCTCGGCAACGGGTTTCCGGCGCCGACCGCGGGGCGGCGCCCGGTGCTGCTCGCAGGGGGTATCGGCAACGCGCCGTTCGCGTTCCACATCCGCGAGCTGGCCGGGGGGCCGTGCGCCGACGATCCGTCGCGCATCCTCCTTCTGCTCGCGGGCCGCAACCGGGACGAGATCTACATCCAGGACGTCGCGCATCGCTCGGGCGCGACGATCGTCGTCGTCACCGACGACGGCTCGCTCGGCGAGAAGGGTCTGATCACCGACGCGCTGCGGCGGCGCCTGCCCGACCTCGGGCCGGTCGCGGCGTTCGCCTGCGGCCCGACGCCGATGCTCCGCGCCGTGCAGAAGCTCTGCGACGCGCAGGGCGTGCCGTGTTTCCTCTCGGTCGAGGAGATGATGGCGTGCGGCTACGGCGTCTGTAACGCGTGCGTCGTGCCGTCGAGGACGCACCCCGGCGAGTACGTCAAGGCGTGCCAGGAGGGCCCGGTGTTCGAGTCCAGGGAGATCCTCGCGTGACGCGTCGCCTTCTTCGCGCCTCGGGCTTCGTGCTGGCGGCGACGCTCGGCGCCTGCGCGTCGTCCCGCGATCCGCTGGCGGTCGACGACGGACGCGGCGGAAGGCGCCTCGCCGACGGCGAAGTGCGCATGCAGACGCGGTGGAGCTTCGGCGACGTCGCGCGCGCCGACCTTCGTCAGATCGTCTGCAGCGAAGGGCGCGTCACGGCGATCTACGACGGTCGCTTCGGCCGCCTCGAAGGCGACGTGAGCGAATCGGACTGGCGCGCGTTGTGGCGGCGGCTCGACGCGACGGCGCCGTGGAAGAAGGCGCAGGACGGCGTCGTCGTCGAAGACCAGGGCGGCGGCCCCTACCACCTCGTCACGCTGCGGATGGGCGACCAAGTGCGCCTTTTCTCCGCCCAATCGGGCGGCGGCATCCTCTCGTTCGGCACCATGGCCGGACGCGAGCGGCTCGACCTCACCAACGCGATCGTCGACTTCGTCGGCGAACGCGCGACGCGCCGCGTGCGCGAGGGGCCGCCGCCGGAATGGAGCGCCGCGTCGCGGCCCGCGCCGGCCGCCGCCCCGCGATGAACCGCGACTACGATCGGCTTCTCGGCGACCTCGCGCGGACTCTCGGCGCCGTCGATCCCGCCGAGACGCGGGCGCTGGTGCGCGCCTTGGCGGACGCGCGCGCGGTCTTCGTCGCGGGCGCCGGGCGGAGCGGCCTCCTCGGCCGCGCGTTCGCCATGCGCCTCGCGCACCTCGGACTTCGGGTCCACGCCGCGGGCGACGCGACGACGCCCGCCATCGGCGCCGGCGATCTGCTCCTCGCGTGCTCCGGCTCCGGCAAGACCGAGGCCGTGCTGAGCATGGCCGTCCGCGCGCGCCAGGCCGGCGCCCGCGTGGCTCTCGTCACCGGCGCGATCATCGCCCCGCTCACGCAGGTCGCGCACCAGCGCGTGCTCCTGCCTCCGATCATCCCCGCCGCGGCCCAACGCGCCGAGCCGCCCGACCCCGACGCGTTCTTCCAGCCGATGCGCACGCTCTTCGAGCAGGCGCTCCTCCTCTTCCTCGACCGCGTCACCCTCGACCTGATGGACGCCCTCGGCGTCTCCCCGCAGGACATGGAGCGGCGCCACTCGAATCTCGAGTAATCCCGCCCCGCCGAACCCCGCGGTCGCGATCATTGGCGCCGACGGGCGCGGCGACGTCGTGGGCGTTCGCATGGACCGCGGAGGCCCGGCGCGGCGCGGAGCGCCGCACCGGCCCCGCATCGTCGAGGGTCCGCGGTCGTCGGACGAAGCGGCGGGGCGAAGGCGTTGGACGCATTGGAGTTCCCCGCGACGGGACGACGTCGGAAAAGCGACGTCCGACCTCGAGAGTAGTCTCGCCCCCTTCGCCATGCGTCGCCGAACCGTTTCGTTCCGTTGCGTGCGGCGGGAGGACGTCGCCGCCGTGCCGCCGTTTCTCGCCGACGTCGCGCGGGTGCGCCGCGCCGCGTCGGACAAGCTCTGGTATCGCGGGCACGCGCGGCTCGCGTACCGCCTGACGCCCAGCATCGGGCGCCCCCACCGCTACGCCGGCGTCGAGCTGAAGTTCGACGAGGCGCGGGAGTGGGACCTCCTGCATCGGTTCCGGCGCCGGGCCGTGCCGCTGATGGACTGCATTCCCGGCGAATGGGAGGCGCTCTTTCTCGCGCGGCACCACGGACTGCCGGTCAGGCTGCTCGACTGGACCGCGAGCCCGCTGGTCGCGCTCTACTTCGCCTGCGCGTCCCACCTCGACGACGGCGGTCGCGTCTGGGCGCTCCGCCGTCGGCCCGCGACCGACGAACTGGACGTCCTCGCGCTGGCCGAGGGCGGCCCCGCCGACGGGCCGTTCCGCGTCACGCGCCGCCTCGCCGGCGGAGTCGCGGGTCCCGCGCGCGGCCGCGTGGTGAAGATCGTCCATCCCTTCCACAACTCGCCGCGCCTCGTAGCGCAGGAAGGCGCCTTCACGCTGCACGCCCCGCCGTGGACGCCGCTCGAAGAGCTGGCGGGGCTGCCGTGCCGCGCGTCGGCGATGGACGTCGGCGAACTCGTCGAGTGGACCGTTCCGCCGGAGAACAAACCCGGCCTCCTCCGCGAGCTCAACGCCCTCGGCATCACCGAGCGCACGCTTTACCCCGACCTCGACGGCCTCGCGCGCAGCCTGTGGCAGACCGAAGTCCTCTGGGGCGCCGTCGCCGCGCCCGGCGCCAAGCCGCCGCGGCGAAGGCGGGCGTGACGCATCGTCTGTTCAGGCTGGTGGCGCGAGAGCCTTCGTCGCCGCTCGACGGAGCGCGGCGATGTCCTGCGCCTTCGTGCGCGGGCTCTCCGGCGCCTCCTCGAAGAAGCGCTCGCCTGCAAGCCAGTACTGATCGGCGCGACGCTGCGAGCTCGCGCCTTGCGTCGCCCTGTGAAGGCACCACAGAAAGGTGTCGAAATCCCACTTGTCCGCCTTCCCCGCGAGCTCCGCCGCGCGCGTGAGAACCCGCGCGAGGGTCGCGGGCCGCGCCGTTGCGATCCCGTAGCGCTTGCGAGGCCAGGTGAGATCCTGCACGAGGCTTTCATCGACGTACGTCGCGCACCATTCGGCCGCCATGCGTTCCGCGTAGTCCTCCCGGCGCCGAGGGGCGGTGATGGTGACCCGTGCGCCGTTCCTTCGCGACCGGCTATCGACGTAGTGCGCCACTTCGTGCAGCAACGTGTCGAAGAAGTCACGTCGCAACACGGCGAACTCGTCGCGCGTGACGCGTCCGTGGCGGCGAACGACGAACCCGTAAAGGATCACTTCGGGTTGGTGTGCACGCGTTCGAAAGCGGCCGACGAACTCGGGCGCGTAGATGCACCCCGTCGTACCTGAGAAGGTCCGGAGCGGTTCTTTCGCCTCACGTTCCACCACGTAGCGGCGTGCGTCGAGCAGCCTCACGACTTTCAGCCCGTCGAGCGTTCCCTCCGGAAGTCGGCTCAGGACGAGCCGCAACTCGTCGACCGACGCCGGGTACAGGCCCTCCGGACTCTCAGGCTCGACGACGAAATGCAGGCCGGCCGCGGTCGTTCGGCCATCGATGCCGGCGATCGGCTTGCGAGTTCGGCGGCGTTCGTGCAGCTCCTGGGCGCCTGCCGCGTACGCGTAGTCCACCCGCCGCTCGCCGTCGGGGCCGAAGCGCCGATGGCTGCGCCGGAGCTCGCTGAAATGCCTCGAGCGGGACATGGTTCGTCGTCGCGCGTCAGCGCGCCGCCGACGACGTCGCCAGCACCTCGCGCGCGATGCGGTGCGCGGAATCGGGGAAGGCGAGGGCGCGGCCGGCGGCGGCGGCGGCGGCGCGGAGGGCGGGGTCGTCGAGGTAGGCGCGCACGGCGGCGGGAAGATCTTCGGGTTTCGGGACGTAGCGGCCCGCGCCCGCGTCTTCGATCAGGCGCACGTTCCCGACCTCCTGGCCGGGGATGTAGTCGTAGATGAGGATCGGGAGGCCCGCGACGCAGCCTTCGATGACCGAGCCGGGGCCGCCTTTGGTGACCAGCACGTCGGCGGCGGCGTTCATTTCGTGGAGGTTGGACACGAAGCCGTGGATCTCGACGGGGATCGGCCAGCTCTCGGCGGCGAGCTCGGCGCGCAGGGCTTCGTTGCGCCCGCAGACCACGACCACGCGAGCGGGGATCCGCGCCGCGGCGAGCGCGCGCACGCGGGCGCCGAGGTTCCCCATGCCGTCGCCGCCGCCGACGACCAGCACCGTCGGCCCGTCCCATCCGAATCGTCGCCGCAGCGCGTCGCGCTCGGGGACCGCCGCCGCGCACTTCGGATGCACCGGTTGCCCGGTGAGGATCATCCGCTCCCGCGGCACGCCGCACGCGGCGGCGCGCTCGAGAGCCTGCGGCGTCGGCAGGCAGAGCCGATCGGCTTCCGGCAGATACCAGCTGGCGTGGCCGGTGACGAGATCGGTGACCACGACGACGAACGGCCGGCCCGGCGCCGCGCGCCGCGTCGCGCGCTCGGCGGCGTGCGTCAGCAGCGGATGCGTCGAGACCACGACGTCCGGCCGCTCCTCCCGGATGAGCGCCTCCAGCTTCGGGCCGATGCCGCCGTAATTGACGTGCGCGAAGAACCGCGCCCGCGCGGGGCCGTCGAGCAGGACGAACGACGTCCCCCAGATCCACCGCCGCCCCGGCTTCATCCCCCAGCGGTACATGTCCGGCGCGCGGTTGACGGGCCAGCGGGCGCAGCGGACCAGCGCGTCCTGCGTCGAGCACGCGACGCCCGGCGCGAGGTCGGCGAGGGCGGCGGCGATCGCCACCGCGGCCGCGCGGTGTCCGCCGCCCGTGTCCGAAATGAGGAAGAGCACGCGCGGCGCCGCGACGCGGGCGGCGTCGGGGGCGGAGGGCGCCGCGGGCTCGGTCACAGCGTGGCCGCCAGCTGCTCGAAGTAGCGATGCACGAGGCCGAGGAACCGGCGGTCGTCGAGGTCCTCCGCCGGATTCGTCCACGCGGCGCCGGCGGCGTACCACTTGCCGTCGGGCCGCATGAACAGCCAGGTCGCGCACGACACGCCGCGCTCGCCGCCGCCCTTGAAGGCGGCGTAGGGGAAAGCCTCGGGCGAGAGCGGGATGCCGCGGTTGGCCCCCAGCCGTTCGCGAAGCTCGGCCGCGGGTCCCGACGCGGTCTTGCGGCGGATCCAGTCCCAGGCGTAGGCGACGTCCCGCAGGGTGGCGAACCATCCGACCTCGGCCACCAGCGTCGGGCCCTTCGGCGTCGGCAGCGTCGACGGATCGACGGCGGCCGCCTCCTCCAGCACGGCGCGCCGCGCTTCGAGGTCGCCGACGAGGAACGCCCGCGCGAGGCGGCCGTTCGGGTCGCCCTTCAGCACCGCGGCCTCGCGCGGGGAGAAGAACGGCTTCAGCCGTTCGGGGCGGGCGACGCCCATCGCCACGACCGCGGCTTCGACCGCGTCGCGCCCGACGAGGCGGAAGAGCGCTTCGCCCGCGACGTCGTCGTCGTGCTCCAGCACGGCGGCGACGAGCGCGCGCACGGTCGCCGTCGGCCGCGAGTCGGCGGGGCGGGACGCCGTCGGCGCGCAGGCGGGGACGGCGTCGTCCCAGGCGAGCGTGCCGGCGACGATCCGTTCCACCACCGCGCCGAGGATGAAGAGCTTCGACACGCCCGCCAGCGCGATCGGAGTCTCGCCGTCCAGTTCGTCGAGCAGGCGCGGCGCGCCGTCGCCCAGCTCGTAAAGCGCGACCGCCGATTGGCCGTTCAGGAAATCGAACGCCCAGATCGCCTTCGCCCGCGTGTCGTGCAGCGGCAGCGGGTCGCTGAACGACAGCGCCGTCACCCTGAGCGGCTCGCCCCCCGCCTCCAGCTCCATGCGAAGGACGGTCTTCTCTTCGAAAACCACGCGGTACAGCCCGGACGTCGGCCCGTGTCGCGTGAGTTCGTCGACGCGCGAAACGGCGCCGTAGCGGCGGCGGAACTCGGCGTAGGTCGACGCGACGCGCGGCCAGGCGAAGCGCGCGAGGAACGTCGCGTCGTAATCGACCGCGGCGGATTCCGGCGGCGCGCCCGAGTCGATCGCCTCCGCGATGCGCAGCGCGAGGGCCTGGAGCGGGTCGGAGAGCCGGGAGGCCGGGCGCGACGCGGGGCGCGAGTCCGTCTCGCGCGTCTCCTGCGCCGCCGCGGCGGCCGCCGCGAGGACGGCCGTGACGAGGAGCCGCGGAAGGGACATCAGATCTCCGTCTTCGTCGAGCGGGTCATCAATGACGTGAGCGCGTCAAGCGGGTTCTTCTCTTCGAACAGGATCTCGTGAACTTCGCGCACGATGGGCATGTCGACGCGGTGCCGCCGCGCGAGCGCGAGCGCCGAACGCGTCGTCTCGACGCCTTCGGCGACCATGTTCATCTTGTCGAGGATCTCGCCGAGGGTCTTGCCCTGCCCGAGCTTCTCCCCGACGGCGCGATTCCGGCCGTGACGGGAGAACGCGGTGGTGACGAGGTCGCCCATTCCGGCGAGGCCGGCGAAGGTGCTGCGCCGCGCGCCGAGCTTGGCGGCGAGCCGGGAGATCTCCACGAGGCCGCGGGTGACGAGCGCCGCCTTCGCGTTGTCGCCGAAGCCGAGGCCGTCGCAGATGCCGGCGGCGATGGCCACCACGTTCTTGAGCGCGCCCGCCAGCTCGACGCCCGCCGGATCGAGGTTGGTGTAGACGCGGAAGCGCTCGGTGCTGAGCGCGCTCTGGAACTTCCGCGCGAGCGGATGCGACCGCGCGGCCACCACGACCGACGCCGGCGACCGGCGCGCCACCTCTTCGGCGTGGCTGGGACCCGACAAGACCGCGATCGGCCGCTTCGGCAGCAGTTCGCCGAGCACCTGGCTCGGGCGCAGCAACGTGCGCACCTCGATGCCCTTCGAGAGCGAGAGCACCGGCACGCGCGCGGGCACGAGCGGGGCCAGCGGTTCGAACGTCCCGCGGACGAACTGCGTCGGAACGGCGTTCACCACGACCTGCGCGCCCTGCAACGCGTCTTCGGCGTCGGCCGTCAACCGCAGCGCCTTCGGCAGCGTCACGCCCTTCAGATAGCGCACGTTCTCCCGGCGGTGGCGCGTCGCGTCGACGTAGTCGGGGTCGCGCCCCCATAACGTCACGTCGTGGCCGCGCT
>DASPNK010000669.1:0-6758 GCA_035626575.1 Planctomycetota bacterium
GCGCGACTCGAGGTCGTCGGAGGCGAACTCGATCTGGCCGAACCCGGTCACGGCCGTCCTGCCGCCCTTGTCCGTCAGCTCGACGGCCTTCACGGCGCCTTGGCCGATGTCGAGCCCGACGAGACTCCTGTGCTTGCGGAACATCCGGGGTCGCTCCTTGGAGGGCGGAACGGCCGCCGGGGAAACGGCGGACCGCGCGCACGACGCGCCCTCCCGTCATCGGCGCTCGAAACAGGCCCCCTTGAGCGCGGATCGGGGCGCGCCGCGATTGCGGGCCGCGCGGGGGCCTTTGAAGGCGGCGCCCCGACGGCGTAATCCGGTCTTTTCGGGAAGGGAGTCCGCCCATGCGCCGTTCCTTCATGCTTCTGCCGTTCGCGTGCGTCGCCGCCTGCTCGACCGACGGGAGTCCGCCCCCCGGGCGCGCGACGTCGCCGTCCCCCGCGGTCGCCGCATCGACCGACCTCCGCATCGGCGACTACCGCAGGCCTTTCGTCTGCGCCGACCCCGTCGCCCGCCGGCACGCCGACGAGGGTCTGGCGTGGATTGTCGCCTTCAATCACGACGCCGCGATCCGCGCCTTTCAGGAAGCGACGACGATCGAGCCCGGCTGCGCGTTCGCCTGGTGGGGGATCGCCTTCGCCTGCGGCCCGAACATCAACAACCCGCAGATGGACGCCGCGCGCGTCCGCCTCGCCGTCGACGCCGCCCGCCGCGCCGTCGAGGCCGCGGAACGCACGGTCGAGGTCGAGCGGGATCTCGCGCGCGCGGTCGCCGTCCGCTACGTCGACCCGCCTCCCGCCGACCGGCGCGCCCTCGACATCGCCTTCGCCGACGCGATGCGCGACGTGCGCCGCCGTCACCTGGACGATCCGGACGTCGCCGTCGTCTTCGCCGACGCGCTGATGAACCTGCGCCCCTGGGAATACTGGAAGACCGACGGCGCGCCCCAGCCGGAAACGCCCGAAATCGTCGACGTCCTGCAGGACGTGCTGGCGAAGCGACCGCGGCATCCGTGGGCGCATCACGCCTGGATCCACGCCGTCGAAGCGTCGAACGACCCGGGGCGCGCCGCCGCCTCCGCCGACTTCCTGCGCTCGCACGCGGCCGACCTCGGCCATCTGCTCCACATGCCGGCGCACATCGACCAGCGGCTCGGCCGCTACGACGCGGCGATCGAGGCGAACCGCCGGGGCATCGAAGCCGACCTCCGCTACGTGGAGCGCGTCGGCCGCGGCGGCTTCTATGACTTCTACCGCGCGCACAACTACCACTTCCTCATCTATGCGGCGATGTTCGACGGCAGGAAGGCGCTCTGCCTGAGCACGCTCGAGGAGATGGAGCGCGAGATGCCGCTCGCGCTCGTCCGCACGATGCCGGAGTTCACCGAGGCGTTCCTCGCGACGCGGTGGCACGTGCTGGTGCGCTTCGGCCTGTTCGACGAAGTCCTCGCGGCGCCGGCGCCTGCGGAGGATCTCTTCGCCACGCGCGCGCACTGGCGCTACGCGCGCGGCGTCGCGCTCGCCGCGAAGGGCCGGGTCGCCGAGGCCGAGGCGGAGCTCGCCGCGTTCTCCGACGCCGCAGCGCGCGTCCCCGCGACCTACTTCGCCGGGCGCAACACGTCGAAAGACGTCGTCGCGGTCGCGGGCGCCGTGCTGAAGGGCGAAACGCTGTTCCGCCGCGGCGACCGCGACGGAGCGTTCGCGGCCCTGCGCGAAGCCGACCGCCTGGAGCGGGCGCTGAAATACGACGAACCGTGGGGATGGATGACGCCGCCCGCGCACGCGCTGGGCGCCCTTCTGCTGGAGGCCGGCGACCACGCCGCCGCGGAGGAGACTTATCGCGCCGATCTCCGCCGCCATCCCGAAAACGGATGGGCGCTCCACGGGCTCGCCGAGTGCCTCAAGGCCCGCGGCGCGGTCCAGGAGGCGGCCGACGCCGAGCGCCGCTTCGCCGCCGCGTGGGCGCGCGCCGACGTGCCGCTCCGCGCCTCCTGCTTCTGCCGCGCCGGCGACTGACGGCTCGGTTCGGGCGGTCCGTCGGCCGGCCGACAGGACCGCCGCGGCCCGCGCCCGAGGCGAAGCGGGGCGGCGGCCCGCCGGCGCCGCGATCAGCGGCGGCGGCGGCGGTCGGAGAAGCGCTCCTCGAACTGGTCGAGGATCTTCCCCGCCGCCTGCGCGTCTTCGGCGCCGAGGACGCGCGCCGCGAGCTCCTCGCACTCGTCGATCGAGACGCGCCGGATGCGGTCGATGACGTCGCGGACGCGCGGCGCCGCGCAGGAGAAGATGCGGAGACCGAGGCCGAGGAGCAGCGCGACGTACTTCGCCGCCCCCGCCATCTCGCCGCACGCGGAGACGGATTTCCCCGCGGCGCGGCCCGCCTGCAGCGTCCGCTGGATGAGCCGGCACACCGCGGGGTGGTGCGGCTTGAACATCGGCGCGACCTTGGCGTTCGTGCGGTCGACGGCGAGGCAATACTGCGTGAGGTCGTTGGTGCCGAGGCTGAGGAAGTCCGCCTCGCGCAGCAGGACGTCGGCCTGCAGCGCGGCGGCGGGGGTCTCCACCATCGCCCCGACGGGCATCGTGGCGTCGAACGGGATGCGCTCGGCGCGCAGCTCGCGCTTCACCTGCTCGACGTAGGCGCGCGCCCGGCGGAACTCACCGAGGTCGTTCACCATCGGGAACATGAGCTGGGCCGAGCCTTCGACCGAGGCGCGGAGCACCGCGCGGAGCTGGGTGCGCAGCAGATCGGGAAGCTCGAAGGTGAGCCGCAACCCGCGAAGGCCGAGGAACGGATTGGGCTCCTTCGGCGCGTTGACGCGCGCGTCGAACTTGTCGGCGCCGAAATCCATGGTGCGGAACACCACCGGCCGCTCGCCGAAGGCCCGCAGCACGTCGACGTACTCCTCGACCTGCGCGTCTTCGTCGGGCGGCTCCTCGCGCCCGATGAAGAGAAACTCGGTGCGGAAGAGCCCGACCCCCTGCACTCCGAGGTCGGCGGCGCCGCGCGCGTTGCCGCCGGTGTCGATGTTGCAGCGGACCTCGGCCCAGGTCTCGTCGCGGGTGATCGGCTCGGGCGCGACGGTCTCGGCGGCGAGGTGCCGCGCGCGCGTCAGGCGGCGGATGGTCTTCGCGTATTCGGCCGCGGTCTCCCGGTCGGGCTCGACCACGAGACGGCCCTCGAGCGCGTCGATGATCACCCGCGCGCCCTGCGGCACGGTCTTGGACGCGTCGCCGAGGCCGATCAGGGCCGGGATGCCGAGGTGCCGCGCGACGATCGCCGTGTGCGATTCGGGGGTGCCGTAGTCGAGGGCGATTCCCATGATCCGGTCGCGGTCCATGGAGACCGTCTGCATCGGCGTCAGTTCGTCGGCGATGACGACCACCGGGCGCGGGAGCTTGTCGAGCCGCACCGCTTCGCGACCGAGGATCTGATCGACGATGCGTCGCTCGAGATCGACCAGCTCCGGCGCGTAGCTGGCCAGCGGCGGCCCGAGACTGCGGAACTCCTGCGCCACCGAGCGCATGACGGACTGCACCGCGACGGCGGCGCCGACGTTGCGGCCGCGGATCGCCTCGACGACGCGTTCGCCGATGGTGGGATCGTCGAGGACCGACAGGTACGTGTCGAGCACCCGCGCGAGGTCCCCCAGCTTGCCCTCGGTCTCGGCGCGCAGCTTCTCCACGCCGCGCTTCACCGCTTCGACGCCGCGCCGATACCGGGAGATCTCGCGCTCCCGCTCGCCCGCCTTGATGCGTTGCTCGGGGATCTGAACGGCGCCCTCGATGAGCACCAGGGCTTCGCCCGCGGCGGCCCCTTCCGAGACGATGATCCCCTTGAAGTCCCTCATCCCGCCAGCTCTTCCCCGAAGCCGGCGTCGAAGACCTCCGCCACTGCGTCGACGCACGCCTTCGCGTCTTCGCCCGCGGCCTCCAGCAGCACCTCGGTGCCGGCGGGCGACGCCAGCATCATCACCTCCATAATGCTGCGGGCGTTGGCGGTCTCGCCCCGGATGGTGATGGTGAGCGGCGCCTTGAACCGCGCCGCGGTGCGGACGATGAGCGTCGACGGTCGTGCGTGCAGCCCCTGCTTGTTGACGATCCGCGTCACGCGGCGCACCGACGGTTCGTTCATCGCACGACCTCCGTTTCGCCGGCGAGGATCTCCCGAAGGGCCGCAGCTAGGCGCGGCCCGTGATGTCTGAGTTTGCCGTCTTCGTCGAGATGCGCCACGTCGCGCCGGACGACCGGCACGCCCGCGATGCGCTCCGCGGGGGGCGCGGGCAGAAGCTCGGCGCCGGTCGCGGCGTAACGCGCGGCCGCTTCGGTCGGGATCGAACCCTCGTGCACCAGCACGACGTCGATCCGCGCCAGCCCGCCCAGTTCGCGGAGGGCCGCGACGTGGCGCTCCAGGTCGAACCCGTCGGTCTCCCCCGGCTGCGTGGCGAGATTGGCCACCAGCACCACCTTGCCGGGCGCGCGCGAGATCGCCGCGGCCATGCCCGGCACGAGGAGGTTGGGGATGATGCTCGTCAGCAGCGATCCGGGCCCGAGGACGATCAGGTCGGCCTCCGTCACCGCCTGCTCGATCTCCTGCGAGACCGGGGGCGGCTCGGGACGAAGCTCGAGTCGGACGACCGGCTTTCTGCTGCGCGAGATCCGCTGCTCCCCCGTCGACTTGGTCCCGTCGGCGTGCTCCGCGACGAGCACCACGCGGCGATCGGTGGCGGGAAGCACGCGACCGCGCACGTTGAGGATGCTCCGCGCACGCTCGATCGCCTGCCGGAAATCGCCGGTCAGCCGCGTGAGGACGGCGAGGAAGAGGTTGCCGAAGGCGTGCCCGCGGAGCAGCGAGTCTTCGAAGCGGTAGCTGAAGAGGTCCTTCAGCACGGGCTCCACCGACGACAGCGCGACCAGGCAGTTGCGGATGTCGCCCGGCGGCTGCATGTCGTAGTCCTTCCGGAGCCGTCCGGAGGAGCCGCCGTCGTCGGCGACGGTGACGATCGCCGTGATCGCGTCGGTCATCGGCTTGATGCCCGACAGGCACGGCGAAATCCCGGTGCCCCCGCCGAGCACGACGACGCGAGCGTCCGCGGCCCCGGCTCTGCGCGTCATGGCGCCGCGGTCCGTCTCAGCGGCCGAGCGCCTTGTCGCCCTGCAGGAGGTGCTCGACGGCCTGCGCGGCGGCGCCCGCGCGCTCGATGAGGCGGCGGTAATCCTTGTCGCGCGCCACCCGCGCGACCGCGCCCAGCGCCGCGAGGTACTTCGTCCGCTCCGACTCGTCGGAGAGGAGGCAGAACATGACGCGCACCGGCCGCGAGTCGACGGCGCCGAGATCGACGCCTTCGTTCGAGCGCGCGACCACCAGATGCACGCCCTGCACGCCGCTCACGAAGACGTGGGGCACCGCCATGCCGAAGCCGAGGCAGGTCGAACCCTGCTTTTCCCGCGCGAGGTAGGCGTCGCGCACCTCGACGACGCGCGCGGCGGCGACGACGCCGGCGTCCGCCAGGGCGCGAGCCACCTCGTCGAAGGCGCCTGCGGCGTCGCGGGACTGAAGCGAGTTGACCGTGAGACGCGAGGAGAGGAGCGATTCCAGTTGCATGCGCCGGTCCGCCGGGGTCCGCGCGCCGCGCCGACGCCGGAAGGGCGTCGGCCGGTGTCGCGGGCGCAGGCGACGACGCGCCCGCGCGCGGCTCTCGAACCTAAGCGAGCCGACGCCCGCGCTCAACTCCGCGGGGTCAGGCCGCGCCGCGGCCGGGCCCGCGACGGTCGACGAGGCGCGTCTTGAGCTTGCGGAGACGGGTCAGCAGCCGATGTTCGAGGTCGTCCAGAGCGGCCTTCATGTCGGGCGCTTCGGCGCGGGCGACGAGGGTGGCGCCGCGGGGGCCGTGGACCGACGCCTCCGCGCGGCAGCCCGAGCCGTTCGCCTCCAGGACGACCTTCGCGTCGGTGAGCCGTTCGAAGACGTGCTGGAGCTTGGCGATCCTGCGGGCGGCGTCTTCGCGCATCTCCCGCGTGACCCCCTCGTGACGCCCGGTGACGACGATCTCCACGGTGCTCTCCTCGCAGAAAAAAAAGAGGAACGCCCCGAGTCGCGGCCCGCGACGCGGGACCGCGCGCGATTTTAATTTCGGCGTCGGACGGGCGCCACTGAACCCTCGGCGCACCGCCGCAACCCTCCGCCGAGGCGCGGGTCAGGGCCGCGGCGCGTCGTAGTCGACGGAGACGAGGCAAAGCCCGTGGGGGGGGACGGTGAAACCGGCGTCGGCGCGCCGGACTCCGGCGAGCAGCGGGCCGAACGCGTCGACGGGTCGGCGCCCGAGGCCGATCTCCGCGAGCGTGCCCGTCACGATGCGGACCATGTTGTAGAGGAAGCCGGAGCCGGTCAGCTCCACCGCGACGAGGCGCGTCTCGGCGTCGAGAGTCTCCGCCGTCGCCGACGCCGCGAAGACGGTCCGCACGCAGTTCTTCTTCCGCGCCGACTCTTTGGCGAACGCGCGGAAGTCGTGGGTCCCGACGAGGGTCTTCGCCGCCGCGTCCATCCGCGCGACGTCGAGGGTCTGAGGAAAGTGGTACGCCTGGCCGCGCAGGAGCGGGCGTCGCGCGGGTCCGTTGAGGATGCGATAGCGGTAGGTCTTCCGGCGGGCCGAGAAGCGCGCGTGGAAGTCGGGCGCCGCGCGCTCGCAGGAAAGCGCCGCGACGTCGGGCGGGAGCAGCGCGTTCAGCCCGAGGCGGAGCTTGCGCGGAAGCATCGGCCGC